>DAOWDY010000149.1 GCA_030638785.1 Candidatus Thorarchaeota archaeon | reverse complement strand
GTTGGAAGCTGATTCATAGAGCTCGATGCCAAACCAGTTGTTGTTGCAGATGTTGTTCGCCACGGTGTTGGAATTTGAGTTATTATAGAGGGCGATGCCATGTTCGGTGTTGTTGTTGCAGGTGTTGTTCGCCATGGTGTTGAAATTTGATTCACCGAGGATGATGCCCCATCCGTTGTTGATGCAGGTGTTGTTCGCCACGGTGTTGGAATCTGACAAATGGAGCTTTATGCCATAGCGGTTGCTGTTGCAGGTGTTGTTGACTAGCTCACCGTTGGTGACACTCTCTAAGTAGATTCCAGCTCCCATATCCCATCCCAAGTTGCTAGCACCAGTGAGATTGCAGTTGCTGATAGTGAAGCTTACTCGCGTATTGTATATGCTTATGCAGTTATCAACTGCACCGCCAAGGTCAATGTCCAACCCATCAATTATGTACGGGTTCTCAGGAGAACCATCACCAGGCCATCCCTCTAGCAGAGCTGTTTCCGAGAAGTCCGCATCCCCATCAATCGCTATGGAATCATGTGGGGTGAGTTGTAGTGGAGTTGGTATAGGTATTATTGGAGATGATGGTAGCATCAAGACATACACTAGACCGGTTGTTGTCAAGATGAATGCCAGACTCACAGCCACGATCATTTCTCTGCGGACGGTATTCCCAAACAATTTTCTCTCCAAAGTAGGTGTCTGTGGACACGCCTTTGAGCTGTCTATTCCTT
Source organism: Candidatus Thorarchaeota archaeon (assembly GCA_030638785.1). GTDB lineage: Archaea > Asgardarchaeota > Thorarchaeia > Thorarchaeales > Thorarchaeaceae > MP5-2226. The sequence continues at coordinate 14,107 of DAOWDY010000149.1, read as the reverse complement.
CACTTTGACCCATTTCAGTCGCCTCATTATCACGTCCAACAGGTACACTGATAGATCAGTGGGAGGCCTGTCATCAGGAATGGGGACCTCCCATTCCTCGGCTAGCTGTCGAAGGGTATCATTGCATTGGTCAAGTTGTTCACAGGTTCCACATACACCCTTGTGGGCAAACCATGTCTGGATGCCTATCTTGGGCGAGTAGAGAATGTAGGTGTCAGTGTTGTATGCTGGGCAGAAACCAACAGCGATACCATACTTGGTACTGATGTGTCTTACCTTGATTCGGTTGATCGATGCCGCATGCCGAAGCAGCTTATCGATTCGTGCCTCCGCAATTCTCTGAGCCTTACTAACAAAGGGACGAGTCACGTCCAGTTCTTCTGCAATCTTCGATGGCCTCTCTCTCTGACGACGTCTGAGCCAGATGAGTCCTTGTTGTGAGGTTGGATATCGAAGGTTGGTGAACATACCATGCGTCTCCAAAGCATTGAGAGTTGACCTGATTTAGGCAACTAATAGGTAGGGCTACTTTCCTAATAAGTTAACCTATTTTTGGCAACTTTATTAACCACAATGCGGCAATCAAATCTTCCAATCTGCTACCAGCTTTGGTAATACTAGGCGAGGGACGAACTCATGATGTGTCCTCCTACACATTCTCAGATGGTTTGACGGACAGTTCCTTGCTTAGTTATCACTCCACGACAACGTCAACCATCAAACGCGAGAGGAAGGGAGGCTTGGCTTCATTGATAGTGTTCCCATTTGCTCCCTCTCTCTCGCACCCTCTTGAATAGTCATGTTCAGGTGTTGTTCAGACCAATGTCCGAGCCAAGATTCATCCCTGTTCAAATCAACTTGACCCAGAAGCAGATTGAATACTTGGTCAAGATCAGACAACTGGATGGCATAGCACGCGGACCCTACATCAGAAGTTTCCTGAAGCGTGACATGGAGAGGGGTGTTGTACTTAGTAATTTTGAAGTCATAACTGAACGGACTGTTACAAAATCAACACTCAAGAAGAAGGTTGTAGCCAGACAGCAAGTTGAACCCAAGCATGTAGAGTTAATGCAGGAACTAAAACAAGTTCTTGAAGCGCGGAAACGAGGATTGGAAACAGAATGCTTAGCAAAAGTCTAAAGGTCTTCACACGCAACTGAGATATGATGATAGGATGAGAGGGAAAGTCTGGATTTGCTCCTTCGGTTTGGTTCTTGTACTGGCAATAATTACTATCTTCAATCCAGAGAGTCAAAACTTCACTGGCATTACGATTGAGATGTGGGGTGCATTCATAGGTGTATTTGCTGCTGTTGCCCTTGGTGAGATTATCAAAACATTTGAGGACTATCGAGTTGCTCAAAGAGTTCGCAAGAATCTTACATCGGAACTCAAGAACATTCTGGAAAACATAAAGAGACACACAGATACTACAGAGGAATACGGTACTGTATTCTGGGATTCTGCTATTGCATCTGGAGAGCTATCAAAGTTAGATAGTATTTTGCTCCTATACTTTTCAACTCTATACAACAAGATAGTGGGTCACAATACAACTGCACGACAATGTGAAAACATGTACAATCAGCCTAACACTTCACCTGAAAGAAAACAGTTCTATTTGAATACAGCAATCAAATCGCAGAAGAAACTAGAGTCACGTCTTGAAACTCTGTTGGAGAAAATCAGACTAAACCAGATTGAAGATATAGCTGGTTTCTACTCGTAGGTCAATTTCTTGAAGGTAATTATGCCTCAGGTACTATACCTAAACTATCATCACAGGGCATCTTATGAGTATTATTTCAATGATTATCTATTAGATTAGAAAACCAACTCAACACTTATTATAAAAGTCGTGGTAACGTTTTATCGAGAAACTTGACAGTTTTTCGAAAGGTGATAAGAAATGGTTAAGAAGAATAACAACGGTGCCACTGAGAAAGTGGACGAGAAGAAGACTACTCCTGAAGTGATTCCCATTAAGGGAACAGTCATTCAGCAGATTCATGTCAGAAACGCTAGACGTAAACTCAGGAATGATGTCGAGAACAAACGTTTCCTCCTGACAGAGCAACCTGCTGTTGTCACAGACGATGGTAAGATCAAATACGGCAAAGAAACTGTCTTGACGCAGTACGCGAGTCAGAAGAACGCGTTGGTTGCTTTTGTGGTTGAAGCCCATAAGGTCACTACTGAACTCTTCTCAAAGCTAAGGAAGAAGCCAAAGAAGTAGTTTACTTTCCTCTCTTTTTTTGACCATCCATTTCTTGAACTATATCTTGCATGTCGTTACCATGGAAACTGGGACGAAGAAGGCTCTTCAGTTAACTATTGTGTATGACTATTCCTTCTTTGGCAACTTCTTCACTGCAGGAAGTGCTAAACCGAATACTGATGGGTCCATCTCTAACTTCTCCGCCATGGACAAAACCATTTTCTCAAGAATATCCATCCTTTCCTGAATCGACTCCCTCTCTGTTAGTTGTTGAATGATAGCATCATTAGATAATGGCATATTGCACTTGATACAGACCATTGCTCCATCATCGTTATTCGTATGGCATCTTGGACACTTGGCTATACTTAGTAGAGGTTTGGGTTGTTCTGACACGGGATCAATACCAAATACCTTACTCCGTATCTCGTTGTTTACGTCAAGAGTAGAAAGGTGTATGTACACTTGTTCCATATCACCGCCGCGCCAACCCATGAACTTCTGAAGCGGAATACCCCGCACACCCAAGCGAACAAGCTCAGTGGCGCGAGTGTGTCTGAACATATGGATGATGCGCTTCTTCTCCTTCAGTAATCCAGTATCAAGTAGCATCTGTTGAATGACGAAGTAGAGAGCGTCATAGTTCAGTGCATTGTGTTTCTTGTGTTTGAGGACAGTCCAGATAGGTCCCTCTTGGGTTGGGTGAATATTCATCCATGTTTTGAGAACAGGAACACTTCTGTAGAGGGGAATTTCGCGAGTACCAGTCTTTCCGTTGATAATGATTGTGGCTGTTCCGTCATCATGGAACTTGACCCTTCGGAAAGTCATACTTAGTAATTCTGAGGCTCTGAATGCTGACTCATAGAGAACCTGAACAAGAGCAATGTCGCGTGTGTGCTTAGCCGCTTTGAATATCGATGCAAGCTCCTCTGATGAATACAAATCCTCAACAGTAACTGACTTCTTGACCTTCGGAAGTTTGACATCCCTCATATCTTCTATTCGTTCTTGGATTCTTGTCTTCTTGGTCTTATCTTTTTTTGCCCACCATTTCAGGAACCTTAGGGCAAGCGACCTATGACTCCTGAGTGTTGATGGTGTAATGACAGTTGATTGAGTACGCAGCCAGTCCTCGTCTAGTTTTGTTGGAGTCGGGAATGTCTCCATGATTCTAGTCATTGTCACCTTGGTGTTGTCAGCGACCTGAGTCTGCTCCAACAAGAACTGTTTGAATAACTTGTGTAAAGTCATAATTAACTTACACATGGAACAAATATAATACTTTAGTAATTCGTATTATTATCCGAATATCTTTGAGTACTTCGCCTTTAGATACTCTAGGAATGGCTTGGCAGTCAGTGATTTTCCAGTAACGAGCTTGGCTAGGTCTCCTGGGTCATGAAGGTTAGAGCGTACATGGATATTCTTCTTGTGCCAATCTATTGCTGGAATAATCTCTCCCTTTGCAAGATTGCCAACCCAATTGGGCATATCCTTATTCATTTGCTCGAACCACATGCCATCATAGATATTTCCTAGGGCATAGCTTGGGAAGTATCCGTAAAGCCCACTTCCCCAGTGGGTATCCTGTAGAACTCCTTCAGTATCTGTTTCAATCTTTACACCAAGATACTCCTCGTACTTCTGATTCCAAACTTGTGGAAGCTCTGAAACTTCGATTTTTCCTGAGAACAGATCGCGTTCAATTTCAAATCTGATGATTATGTGTAATGAATATGTTACTTCATCAGCCTCGATTCTGATCTTAGAGGGTTTTACTAAGTTGGCTGCTTTGGTAACGGTTTCCATTTGAATTCCTGAAAATGCATTTCCAGTCAACTCATTGAGACGCGGGAAATAGAATTTCCAGAATTCTGGACTTCGTCCTATCATATTCTCCAGGAATCTTGATTCTGATTCATGGATTCCAGCACTTGCTGCTTCACCTAGAGGCTGATACTTCCATTCTTGATTCAGATTTTGTTCATAGAGACCATGACCAGCCTCATGTAAAATAGCGAACAGGGCTGATGCAAAGTTGTCTACGTGATACTTGACAGTTATTCTGACATCATCGTAATATCCCACAGTGAATGGATGCTCGACTTCATCAATGCGACCTCCAGCTGTTTCTGAGGTTGTGTCATAACCGACTGTTGTTGCAACATCTACAGCAATTTTCCTTTGAATATCAATTGGAATCTCTTTGCCTAAGAATGACGTATCTACCTTAGTGGACATCTCTGAATACTTCTCTGCGAGTGGAACGAGGCCATCCCGTAGTTCTGAAAATACTCGACTTATCTCATCTGCTGACATTTTTGGCTCATAATCATCAATTAATGTGTCATAGACCGTTGATGTGCCTTTGACCTCCTTCAGAATCTCCGCCCGTTCTATCGCTAAGTCCACAGATTTCTGTAGTTCGGGTTCAAACGACTTCCAGTCATTGGAATCTTTCGCCTTCTTCCATGCTTCATCCGCGATGGCAGACTGCTTGGCTATTTCCCCGACAAGTTTCTCAGGAAGTTTGGTTTGTTCATCATACCCCTTTCGGTAGAGGTGAATGTTGCGCCTACCAACTTCGTCAAGCGCGTCTTTATCCTTCTCAGCTAAATCTAAGAGCTTACCTATTTCTGGATCCACTAGCATTCTATGAGCAATCTTCGTTAATACCCCCAATTGTTCACTTCTTAGCATTACAGCACCAGGTGGCATGTATGTTTGCATATCCCAATACAAGATTCCACCAGCAGTAGAAAAAAGTTTGAGTTCCTTATACTTAGAAAGAAGTTCTTCATAAGCAGTCATGAAAGTTACCAACCTCAATGTCACATGCACATCTAGCAGCATCGCAACAGTTAGGACAAGTTATCTTTCTTCCGGCAGGAGTATATGATAAGATGCACCATGGAATTTATAACATATCGTCAAAACGAGAGCACGAATATCGTTTGAATGGGGTCCGAAAAAACTATTGACCGAATCCGAAGATGATAATCCGCGTGTGACTCAGCTTGAACCTGAGCGACTTGGTCTTATTGAACGGACAATGAGGGCACTCGAGCTTACAAAGGGTGTAGAGATTGCAAGACGGTATCTTGCAATGAACGCCTTTGATGGTGCTCTTACTATGTTAGGTTTGATACTTGGTGGTCTTGTATCAATGGCAGTTCTTGGACCAGAAACAGTATTCCACACAACTCTTCTTGCAGCGATGGGAACAAGCCTGGCAATGGCAATCTCAGGATTCAGCGGTTCTTATTTGACTGAGAGTGCTGAGAGGGAGAGAGAAGTTGAAGAAATGGGAAAAGCGATGCTATCAGACATGAGCCAAACTATGTATGCTAAAGCAACCAGAGTCACATCTGTAGTTGTAGCACTTGTGGATGGACTCGCACCTTCAATTTCAGCCGTGATTGTGGTTTCACCATTATTACTAGTACCATTTGGAATTCTTGAAGTCTATATTGCATTCTATGTAGCTATTGTAATCTGTATGATACTCCTCTTCGCCCTTGGTCTATTTCTAGGGAGTGTATCAGGTAAGAGTATCTGGGGTTATGGCGCAAAGACGCTACTTGCAGGCATCCTCACCGCGGCGTTTATGTTCCTCATTGCCCTCATCACTGGAGCAGAGGTCTGAGTATGTTCGACGATGTACCACGGGAGAGATATGGATTCCTTCCAACTCCTTTGCATAAGATGGGTAACCTAGGAGAGTCTCTAGGTATTGATAATCTATGGATCAAACGTGATGATCTGACCGGATTATCAGTAGGTGGAAACAAGACTCGAAAACTGGAATTCATCGTAGCTGATGCAAAACGTGCAGGTGCAGATACACTCGTCACAGTAGGTGGAGTGCAGAGTAATCACTGCAGGCAGACTGCAGCAGCTGCCGCAGTAACTGGTTTCCGGTGTATATTATTGTTAGCTGGAGCAGAACCCGAGTATGTGACGGGGAATCTGCTTTTGGACAAACTCTATGGTGCAGAAATCAAGTATTTTCCTGATGATGAATTTCTCGAGCTCAACAATCGCCTTGATGAAATATTGGAAACCCTCCAAGACTTTGGCCTGACTCCATATGCAATTCCTTCTGGAGCTGCTATGCCTCTTGGATCAATTGCATATGCTGAAGCGATGTTTGAATTAAAAGATCAGATGGAAACTTGGAATTTCAATCCAAAAAAGATCGTTGTAGCAGCGGGAACAGGTGGGACCTTAGCAGGAATGATTCTTGGTGCCCATGTCGCAGAACTAGATGTCGAGATTGTAGGAGTAAGTGTTGTGTCAAAGGCTCTAGAACTTGAGGAACGAGTCAGAGACCTGATAGAGCGAACTATTCACGACTATCCACAATACTTTGAATCCTTTGAACCAAAGATAACCATCGATGACCAATTCCTTGGTGAAGGGTATGGGTTGATGTCAGATGCGGGCAGGAGTGCTATCGAGATGTTTGCCAAATTAGAAAGTATTCTTCTTGATCCGGTTTACACAGCCAAGGCCGGAACCGCTCTCATTAGGATGGCACTTTCAGGAGAACTCAATCGAGAAACTCCAACTTTATTTTGGCACACTGGTGGTAATCCTGAACTTTACACACACGCTGATGAGTTTTTCACATGAATTGCATTGATGCGCTAACCCTTATGTTGCTTCATGCGTGAATCACAGTTAGAATCGTGTGAGGGAGATACTCCAATGAATCAGTGTAAGAATCATCCAAATTCAGAAGCTGTAGCTAAGTGCTCTCGTTGTGGCAATCTAATATGTGACGAATGTGCAGGATATGGTGATGGCTCCTTACTTTGTCTTGATTGTCATGGTGTTCAAAGAACACAGAATCAAGATAGTTTTTGGGTAGAGTCTTCTCTGTACAAAAAGAATGAACACAAAATTCATCGTTATCTATTGTTTGGTGTTATTGGATCAGTTCTCTGGTTGTTTGCAAATATCAGCACTCTTTCACTGTACTGGATTTTGTGGTCCAATCCGATTGAAATCTACTATGTGTGGATGTCGTACCTGTCGTTATTCCTTTCTCTCCTCTCGATTGCAGAACCTATTCTCTTGGGATTAGGATTCCTTGGTCTATACTACAAATACGATGTAGGGATGTGCCAATATGTGCTCTGGGCGAACATTGCAGGAGTCATATTCAACTTCGGGTTTTCCTTTGCCTTACCTGCTCTATCCTCTGCTAATATCTATTTCAGCGGTATCACGCAGATTAGCGTCAGTTTCCTCATAATGCTTGTTACAGTAATAGCATTATGGCAGATAAGAGATAGAACCCGGTCACCAAGCTTGGTTATTCTTCTATCGATTGCACTTCTCATGTCAGTACCTCTCTCTTTGCTTGTTGTGTTTCTACTACCCTATTCCATCCTCTTGTCGTTCATCTCTCCAATACTCAATGTCTTCATAGCTATTGGAATGATGATCTTCTTTGTTCTAGAACGAAGTATGAAGAAGTCAATCTCTTCTTCATGGTAGAAAATTCCCTCACTGGCCGATGTGAAAAGGCTCTTAATAGTCAAGTCTATAGTATCGGTATGCTCCATCCCATACACCAGCTCAGAGTGAAAAAAAGTAACATGGTTATATATGGAATAGAGGGAACGATATATCGGATTAATGGGGGCATTTAATCATGAAAAATGAGGAACTGCAGTTTGCTATTGCGTTCGAGGAAAGGCTCGCAGCATCAACCAAGGAACGCGTTAGAATTGTAATCAAGGAACAATACAAGGATGCTTATGATATTCTAGCTGATTGTGAGGCGGCTAGACTAATTCCTGGAATTATAGGTCCTCCAGGCGTAGGAAAAACACTCTTGCTTCGAGCATACGCTGAGAGGAGTGGAAGAAGCTTCACATGGATTACAGGCGATGAAGGTGTCCGACCATCCCACCTCATCGGTTCATTCAATCCAGCACTCGTTCTGAAGAATGGTTTCACACTCGAGTCATTCGACCCAGGACCACTTCTCAAATCAATGGTATTTGGTGGAGTTTTCGGGTTGAACGAGGGAAACAGACTTCCTGAGTACGTTCAGAACTCCCTGTTAGAACCCTTTGAGGAATTGTCTGTCAATGTTCAGAGGTTAGGTAGGATCAAAGCGCACGAAGACTTTTTCCCGGTCATTACGATGAATCCAGAAGAGATGGCAGGTGCACACAGATTAAGCGAGGCACTACGTGACAGGATCCGAGTTTGGGTCCGTCTAGGGTATCCGAGAAAGGAGACCGAGATTGAGATTGTAAAGGTGAATGCGCCTGAATACAAGTTGTCAGACACTGTCCTAGAAACAGTATATGGTCTTGTATCAGCAACCCGTAACAGTACGGATATCGAGATTCCTGCCTCAATTCGTGCAGGCATATCAATTGCTAGACTCTCAGCGCAGATGTCCAAACGAAAGAAAGTGAAGGAGATTAACTACTCCATGTTGTCTGAAGCAGCAACCTACGTCCTAACGGGTGCGCTTCGGTTCAGACCTGGAATTGACCCCGAACCGGCTGTAAACCAGCTTGTACGTCGAGTGCTTGGGTCAAAGGGGACAACATAGAATGGCCACCTCTCAGAGATATCATCCGGTTCCAAGTAGTGCCCCTCCATTTGCCCATGAATTTGTTAAGAGGATGAGAAATACTCAAGAAGTACGAGCAAAGCCTAGTGTGAGACAGACTCAAGCCATACCTCAGTTTCTATCCGCGAGGTTCTTTCGAAATGGTGACCTCTCACTCGATGATTTTGTCGAGGCGGCTGTTTACACATCTTATCCTCCAGATCAAGACATTGCACGATTGATTGCAGAAGAAATACTGATTGGCAGAACTAAGGAAGCGCCTGTCCAAGTTCAAGTTAAGGCCAAGGTCGTAAAGGAGGACAAGAAGGATCCTCTTGCAGAAGTCATGGCGCAGATTCGTCGTGAACAAGAGCTAGCTAAGAAGATCAAGAAGGATAAGGTTCAGGCTGGGTTTGATTATCTTCAGGAGCTGCGAAAGCGAAAGAATAAGGACCTCTATGATGCCGCAATGGATTATCTCAAGGAAGGAGATGTTGTACTAAGAGGAGTCACAAGTGATGAGGAGCTGAAAAAGGAGGCTTCTTCTGAGCTTCTCGATAGACTTGGAGGTCTAACAGCAAATGATATCCTGAACTCACAGACTTTGGATGTCTTAGATGATGTAGCCCAATCAACGAGTTCTGCAGAACAGCTTGCAAGTAAGGCACTTCGTGGAGATTCAGATGTCGAAAAGGAATTCGAGAGTCTTGCAGATAGAGACCCTAGTACTGCCGCAAAAGCGCTGTCATTGATGGAACAGATGGGAAATCTAGACAAGGACATGCTTAGTAAAATGGATCAAACATTACAGGATTCTCTAAGAGACCTCAGTGAGATGACCGATTATGCAGCTCAGTTAGGTAGAATGCCTGACAATGGTGAAGATATGATTCAGAAAGCACCTGAGAAATTCGCTTTGAGTCATGCCATGGAGTTTGCAGCCACCATGAAGCAGCACACTGGAAAGGATATCTCAGAACAACTCATGGATGAGTACGATCAGCAATACGACAATGGTGGTAGAAAGAATGTTGATACACGCCAACTAGCTGAATCATCCATGTCTACTTCGAGCTGGAATAACCTTGTAAACAAAGATACCCAGGATACAATCGATGATGCCAAATCTAGATCTTCTCCCTCCGATTACCTTAGGCAGAAACACCGAGAGGCATCAACACTTCAAGACCATCTTAAACATACTAAGACCCGAGAAGAGTGGAGAAAGAAACTACAACAGTTGGCGGATGCAGCAGTTCAGACATCACCTACTAAGACACACCTAAGACAGACAGCAAGGGATCTGGGGTCTCAAGGGACAATTCCCTCTCCAGGAGCAGTCAGAGAAGCAGGAGAAAGACTTGGGATGACTGAACCAGAGATTCTAGAACTTCTCAATCCATCATTTCAAGTTATAAAACGACTAATCCAAGCAGGAGTAGATGATTTTGATCGCCTTCATAGTTTCATGTCATCTGCTGGATTGTCAAAGTCTCAATTGAGTGAACTTGCAGACATTTCTGATGATCTTGACAATGAAGCAGCACTTGGAGCGGTGGCACACCAAGATCTTATGGCAGCATTGGATTCCGGTGGACAGTCAGGGCAATCAGGAATTTCTTCTGCCACTGATATGGCTCGTGCAGAAAAAGTCATGGGAGGTCTCTTAGGCGGTCCAGCAACCAATGTTATACGAATCTGGTACACCTACCGAGATCAGATTCCTCCAGAACTACGAAAGAGGCTCAAGGATATCGCAAGACGACTCCTTATTGATCTAGGTCAGCGGTTTGCAAAAGCCACAATGGGGTCTTCGATGCTTGGAGGTCTTCAACAATCGACAACAGTTCGCCCCTTCAGAATTGGTGATGACATTGACCTGATTGACCTTGAGGAAACTATGGATTCCTTGTTATCAATGGGACAGAGTAACTTCGATGCCTTGAATGCTGATGATTTCTTGGTTACTGAAACATACCAAGGTCATCGTGCATTCTTCTGGGCACTTGATAAATCTGGATCAATGCATGCTCCAGAGAAGTTAGGGATGCTCTCGATTTCAGTTATGGCGGGTCTCTATGGCATCCAAAAAGATGATTTTGGTGTAGTATTGTTTGACAATGAGACGCACATTGTGAAGGAGATACCTGACAGGTCTGTTTCTGTGGATAAAGTGGCTGCTGATCTGTTAGAAGTGAGAGCTGGCGGTGGAACAGGTGGTTCATCGTCGATGCGACTTGCTATTCGTAATTTCGAAGATACCCGGGCAAAAGAGAAGATATTCATCTTCAGCACTGATGCCTATCTCTTCGATCAGAAGCAATGTGAGGAACTAGCGGTTGAGATGCAGCACCATGATATTCAGATGATTATTCTGGTTCCCAAACACCAATACGATAGAAGGGCTGCTGAGAAACTTGCAAAGCTTTCACACGGCGTAGTTCTGGATATTGCTACTATTGAGGAGTTGCCTGAGAGATTGCTGCGGATGACTAATTACTAGGCACAAAGCCTGTCTTAGACTCGAGACTCTTGTCGTGTGATTCAGATATCCAGAATTTGTAAGCTGCAACATAGCCTTCTCTGCGGGTTTCAACAAAACGAGATGAGAACAGGGACCTCAACACACGCATATACCTGAAGAAAGTAGTCCCCGGCTCGAAAATCTCCGCTATGGCATTGACCTGATAGCTTCTAGAAATCCCAGTTGCACTATCTCTCCAATGCATTGTCATGGAAACTCTCGGGTCTCTCTGGATGTTGCGATATGTATTGTCTCCATAGATTTCCATAACTCCTATCCGAAAGCGATCGATCTTGGAATCATCCAGGAATATGTCTCTATAGAGCTCGATTCTATCATTGACTGTTTCCTGAAATGGCAACCCTTGCATTGCAAGAAGTCTCCCCTCGATATCTTCTATTGAATTATCTATTGCATCGTCTGTTAGGGTTAACCTCGCAATTTTCGTAGCACAATTCACAGGAAAAGGATTCTCAAAATCAAAAGTGGAGATAGTAGGTTTCATGACGGTTGAGTTGTAAATTCTTTGCAGGCGATCTATTGATGTTCCATCCACTTCTACAACTGCAGCCATGCCTTCATACAAATCATCTGGTAATGGATTCAATGGATATGAATGAACCACTCCTCTCATGGTAAGCTCAATACGACGCAGCTCACGATCAATAAATCGAAATTGAGTGGAACCAGATGACATTGTCAACTCCCAGGTTCTGTTCGGAGCCTTGACATATATCAGTGTCTGTGATATCTCAAACCCAACCAAAGAATCTAACGATTGATGAAAAGCAATCTGAGAGCAAGAACAATTTAATAGGATGTAAGAGTAAGTCGCTTCTGGATAGCTGAGTTGGGACGGGTAGACAAATGGTGGAAACCTTCGAAATAGACTCCGACGCCAAACTTGTTGAGTGTAAGGACGATAAGGTTGCAGTAGATACAACGAAGGTACTAGTCTACATCGATCATGAAAACAAAGTTGTATACCTATGGCGAGGGAAGAAAGCAAGTCTCTTCAAGAAACTCATGGGGACAAGAGTTACAGCGAAACTAAGCAATACTTATCGCGATTATCGAATACGCCCAATAACAGAAGGTCGAGAACCTGCGGCTTTTCGTGACCTCGTTGGATTAGCAAAGAAATAGGTTTTGTCACCAATAAACAGATAGTGACAGTTATTGTATGTCTATTGGGTAGATGAATTGAGATTTGATTCTAGGGCTTATCTTCAGACCCTAAGAAATGTGCCAAGAGGCTTGAGATCAAGAGATGCCATTCTGAGTCAGTTAAATGAAGAGGAGTGGACCATGGTGTCAGACGTAGCATCTGTTCTAGATCTAAGCCAAGGTACAGTTCTCTATCACTTACGTAATCTTAAGATGGACGGATACGTAGAGAAAGAACAAGCTGGAAAGAGATGGCGACTGATAGAATTTCCACAGGGTATTTTGACGGATTATTTGAAGAAGAAAAGAAAATCATCGCCGAAGAAGAGAAAAGCGAGATGAACCTGTTAATATTAGGGACTACTCATGGAATACAAGGACCTAGTAGAATATCTTAATGACTGGCTCGATACATGGACAGGTAATAGACCTGAAGAATTACTTGCTTTCTATTCGAAGGAAGCCCTATACCAAGATCCTGCAAATCCCACCGGGCTTCAAGGACACGAGCAGATTCTATCTTACTTCAAGCGTCTTTTGAAGGTGTATCCTGATTGGATATGGAAAGCAGAAGAAATCTACCCAATAGCAACAGGTGCCGTCTTGAAGTGGCGATGTGAGATCAAGGTTGGTGATGAATTAATTGAGGAACGGGGAATGGATATTGTTGAGATATCTCATAAGAAAATCACTCGCAATGAAGTATACTTCGATAGAACAAAATTACTAGCTGCCATGAAGAATTTGAAGAAATAAGTTACAATTCAGAGTGGAGTTGTTCTCCATTCTTCCAGTATAATTTCTCAAGAACATTGTCAGGAATGTCAAGTCCATAGATGAATGTCCCTCCTGTGTTTACTGTATCCTTATCAACAAAAGGAAGAGGAACTTTCTCAACATCCGTTTCTAACAGCATTCTCAAGGATGAATGCCGCCCCTCATAGTAATCCCAGTCAAGGCTGCTAGCTACACAATCGGTAGCAAATAGAATTCTATTTGAGTACTTGATTAGGAACTCCCTCGATTGCTTAGGATTTCTTCCTAACTCTCGGCACATCCATCTTGCAGAACTGAGATCAACACTCAGGTTTGGATACTTGTCAAACATGCGACCAAGATTCGAGATTCTATGTGGTTCAGGTTGTGCCGCGAAATGAGCTGCTTGAAACTGTAATGAAGGATTCCGATGAACTCTATTCTCGAACTCTTGGATGTGTTCTTCCTTAGTTCCATACACCTTGGAATCATTATATCTAGTTGCAAAGTACGTATCAGGGTCTCCAATATGAGTCAAAACAGGAATGTCTTCATCCATCAGAGCATCAAAGAGAACATCAAAATCGTGGCTGTCGATTGGTGGGACATGCTCTATATCTGAGAGTCTATCAGACCAGAAAGGTGCAAAGTGCATCTTGGCCATTCTATACCCCCGGTCTCTTAGTGTCTTGACATCTTCGATGGCTTGTTTCGGTCCTTCAGTAAATAATGTCCATCCCGAAAAGTACCTTGCAAAAATGAAACGACCGGGAAAAGCCTCTTCATATTCCTTAACTGAGTCGCCATGAACGATGGTCATCGCCTTACTAATACCATACTTCTCTTCGACCTTCAC
>DAOWDY010000125.1 GCA_030638785.1 Candidatus Thorarchaeota archaeon | reverse complement strand
GTCATTTCTGTTCCAATGGGACTGACAGCTGATGTTATTCGAGATGTCGCGCCTCATATGAAGAAGAACGCAATTCTGTGTGAGATAGCATCAGTGAAGAGTAGAGCAGTTGAGGCGTTGAAGGAGGTGTCTGTATACCCTGTGACACCTTTGAGTCTTCATCCCCTTTTTGGACCTGGAGCTCATTCATTGATTAAACGAATTGCACTAATTCCTGTTTTGGATTTGGAGAAAGAAAAACAACTAGTTGACACTTTGTTTCCAGATTCTGAAGTAATAGTAGTCGATGCAGAACAACATGACAGAATTATGGCTGTCACACTCTCTCTCCCTTACTTTGTGAATATGACTGTCGCCTCCGTTTTGAAAGATGAGGATTTGACCATTTTGAGTCAATTAAGTGGCACAACATTTGCTCTTCAGCTTATACTTACTGGAAGTATAATGTCCCATTCGTCTGAATTCCATGTTGCCCTCCACAAGGAGAACAATCATGTATCGCATGTTCTGAAGAAGCTAATCTCGAATGCTCAACTGGAGCTTGATCGTCTTGTAGATGATGATGTAGAGTCATTTGAGCAATCATACAATAGCATCAAGGAAACTCTGGAAGAGGGCATGAGCTTGCAAGAGAAGTATGAGGAAATGTATCGCGTACTGGAAACCCTAGAAACAAAACCCAATCCGGAGTTGGAACCATGATCTATTCGAAATTCGATGTTGTGATTGGATCTAGCTGTTACCCAGTAATAGTTGGAGATCGAATCCTTGGAAACATTGGCGAGTTCGTTGAGGGGATTGTTGACAAAGCCTTTGTCGTAACTGACGATGAAGTTTCAAAGATCCATCTAGACCCATTGTTGAAGAGTCTGAAGGAATCAAATATTGAAACCATCACTAGGATTCTTCCATCTGGTGAACGATTCAAGACTATAGAAACTGGAGTTAAGATATACACATTCCTCGAAGAGAACCTAGCTTCGCGATCTGATAGCATCATTGCTCTTGGTGGTGGAGTGGTTGGTGATATAGCTGGGTTTGTTGCTTCTACGTTCAAGAGGGGTATGCGTCTAGTTCAGGTTCCCACAACCCTGCTCGCACAGGTCGATTCCTCTCTTGGCGGGAAAACTGGGGTTAATCTCACCAGTGGGAAGAATCTTGTTGGGACTTTCTATCAACCACATGCACTCATAGCAGATGTCCATACTCTCAGTACATTATCTGAGGATGATTTCGTATCCGGTTTAGCTGAAGTTGTAAAGTATGCAGCAATAATGGACCAAGAACTTGTTGACATTCTTATCGATAAGAACACCGAGATTCTTCGTAGAGAACCAGATACAATTGCACCAATTATTGATCGCTGTCTACAAAACAAGGCACGAGTCGTGGTTGAAGATGAAAAGGAAGAGAAAGGAAGGAGAGAGATTCTCAACTTCGGTCATACAATAGGTCATGCAATAGAAACGGTATCGAACCATCGTTTCCTACATGGTCATGCAGTAGCGATTGGGATGGTGGAGGAAGGCCGCCTTGCAGTAAGACTTGGTCTGCTCGATAACCATTCTCTTGAATCGTTGATTTCGCTCTTGTCAATGTTCGGTCTTCCAACTGACATCCCCTCACATATTGATGTTAGTGAACTCGAAATAGTCGTGAAACAAGACAAGAAGATGCGACAAGGTCAGCTCAACCTCCCTATCCTCGTAGGATTAGGTAGAACTCAGATGAAAACCATTGATTCTCCATTCAACTTGATGTCATGATTAGGATGTGAAAGAAATGTTAGTAGTACTATACCAAAATGCAACAGAAGAACAAGTGAACAAAGTCATTGAAACCATAGAAGACCTAGGATATAATGCGCATCCGAATCCGGGTGCTAGCCGTACAGTGATTAATATCACTGGTAATGTAGATATAATGGACTCTAGCAGGCTTGAAGGATTGCCTGGTGTTATGAAAGTCATTCATGTCACTAAATCATATAGACTTGCGGACATTGAAGTGAATCCCGAGAACACTGTCATTGAGGTTGGAGATGTCGAAATTGGAGGAAGACACCCAATAATCATCGCTGGACCATGTAGCGTGGAATCATATGAGCAGGTCATTACTGCTGCAAAGGCTGTTCAGGAATGTGGTGGAAGCATACTTCGTGGTGGTGCATTCAAGCCCCGCACATCTCCTTATTCATTCCAAGGACTTGGTATTGAAGGTCTCAAGCTTCTTGCTAAAGCTCGAAATGCCACTGGTCTACCTGTGATATCGGAAGCTGTGGATACTGATACTTTTCCAGTTGTGGAGTCTTATGTCGATATCATTCAAATTGGCGCTAGGAATATGCAGAATTATTCACTTCTGAAGAGGGCTGGTAGATCTCCGAAGCCAGTGATGTTGAAACGAGGTATGAGTGCAACGTTATCTGAACTACTCTCAGCGGCGGAGTATATTATGTCTGAGGGAAATAGTAACGTTATGCTCTGTGAAAGAGGAATCAGAAGCTATAGTGATCACAGTCGATTCACACTTGACTTGAGTGCGATTCCCGAGCTAAGAAGATTGACTCATCTGCCTCTGATCGTAGATCCAAGTCATGCAGCAGGGAGAAGGGATATGGTGATTCCATTAGCCCGTGCTGGACTTGCAGTAGGTGCAGATGGGGTCATGATTGAAATTCATCCTTGGCCCGACAAGGCATTGGTGGATGGTCCTCAGTCCCTCACTCTTGACATGTTTAGTGAATTTATGGAGAGCCTCGAGAAAAGGGGGTTGATGACACAGAGCTCAAGGTATCTATCGAATGATACCACGGATGCCAAAGTTGCTCCCAACCTCGCGCAGCAAGATGGTAACTGATGTGATTACTAAGGTGGTATCAGGATGAAGAACAAGCTCTGTGTTTCCCTTACCGAAAAGTCTAGCAAGAAATGCATAGAGTTTGTTTCCTCTTGCGATGCTGACATTATCGAACACAGGCTTGATTTCATGGATTGTATTGAATCACTTGATGATATCTACAACACGTCCAAAATACCAGTAATTGTCACTTGTCGTTCTATCAAGAATGGAGGGCGGTATAATGAAGATGAAGAGCAACGAATTACTCATCTTCTTGATGCCATTAAGGCAGGAGCATCATATGTAGATGTAGAGGCCGAAATGGAGCAATCCCATCTATCCATGATTAAACAGGAAGCAACAAGAAACGAATGCAAAGTAATCATCTCCAAGCATTTTCATCAGGACACACCCAATAGTTCTAGCCTCATTGAACTCCTCGCTTACTTGGGCAATGCTGGAGCAGACATCATGAAGGTGGTTACAACTCCAGAAAACCCCGATGATTGCTTTAGAGTCCTGCAACTGTATGCTGTCGAGAATAGACCGGATGTTCCCTTGATAGCTTTCGGAATGGGGCATCTAGGAAAGATCACCAGGGTCTGCGCGCTTTTTCTCGGCGCTCCATTCATGTACGTGTCTCAGGACTACGGAGATGCAGCAGCACCAGGGCAAATCCCTCTTTCGCTGATGAGAACAATTCTGGAGGTGCTGCAGTGAAACAATTAGTGTTGACAGGCTACCCTTTGGACCACTCTTTGAGTCCAATAATGCAGAATGCAGCTCTCTCAGCATTGGGTCTGAACCAGGAGTTTCACTATGACCTTCATCCACTACCTGAGGATAAATTGAACACACTGGTCGAGTCAATTCGTGGTGGGACGATATTTGGAGCGAACATTACTATCCCCTACAAAATCAAAATTATGGAACACATCGATGCAGTTTCTGATGAGGGCCTCGCTATTGGTTCCGTGAATACACTGTATAAAGATGGTCGCAAAGTTGTAGGTTTCAACACAGATGTTACAGGGGTTATCAAAGCGCTTGGTGAGCATGAGTTAGACCTCTTGGGTTCAAGTGCAACCATTCTTGGTGCTGGTGGTTCTGCCAAAGCAGTTGCATACGCATTAGCTGAAGTTGGGATTGATAAATTGGAAATCCTCAATCGGACATTGGATAAAGCTGAGCAATTAGCAAGTACAATTAGCACCCAAAGGTCACTCAGGGTTCGCACAGGAGTTCTTTCACTCAACGAGAAATCACTCACGGACACAGATATCGTAGTCAATTGCACGCCTATTGGTATGAGAGGCCACTCGTCTACTCAATCTCCTATCCCAAAGACCTCACTACACGAAGATCTGATTGTCATGGACCTTGTTTACAACCCCCTGAAGACCAGACTCTTACAAAATGCACAAGATATTGG
>DAOWDY010000088.1 GCA_030638785.1 Candidatus Thorarchaeota archaeon | reverse complement strand
TATTCGTGAGGCGTTATTAAGTTTCACAGCAGTTTGTTCCATCACAATCTTTAATATTGTTAACTGATAGAGTAGTTGTATGCTGATGTTCTATATCCTAGGGACTGGGTTCCTTTTTGCTCTACTTCTGTATGGATATAGCGGAGCCATTGACAAGAGGGGCAAGGGACGAAGCCGGAGTAGAAAGGGAGAGCTTGCTCATAATATGTGGGCAGCAACTTCTTTGGATTGTGACTTCGAACCAACAAAGCATGCATTCGGACCTGGAAGGTCTGTAAATCCGGCGAATACTCGAAGATAGAATCAGGAGTAATAATTACTCCTATATTGGAGGGTGCATAGTGTAGATCTCGTTGGTCACTGTATCGTTAAAAACTTTGACATTGATCCCAGTCTTTGCACTCGACTCCCAGTATTGCCAACCAATCAAATCTGCGTAAATCCTACCATCTGAAGATGAAACCTGTCTGGTATCTTTTAGATCTATCTTGTTCCCAACTAAGAAACCTGGCAACTTCTCGTGGCTAGTTCCTGATATATCGAGGTTCTTGAGAATACCAGCGTACCATTCCGGAAGACACTCGAAACTCTTTCTACTTGTCACATCATAAACTAGTACACTATAATGAGCCCCTTTGTAGTATTGTGTTCGAAGGGATGAAAAGTCATCCTGCCCTCCCAAGTCAATTACAGTAAGGATAACTGGCGTGAAAGGATCAACATTGATTGCCACCGCGCTTAGATCAACACCAGTTGTTGCATGATAACTTTCATCAAATTCACCTAGGAGAAGATGTCTGATTAACGAGCTTTTCCCAACATTTGGTTCACCTATCAAGAGAACTTTGTATACAGGTACTGTCACCCAGAACACCTACATGTAGAAACGCGATGTAGAACTGAAGATTGTAGAAATCCTATTAAAGCAGAGTAACATGCATCGCAAAGGACCATTTTCGACATAGTCACGTCGATTATTGGTCATTTTAGATGTAACAATAGCGATTTTCCGCTATTACCGAGTTCCGTCATATAATATTACATTCTATCAGTATTTTTTGATGAATAACAATGAGTGTTTATCTTCCAGACAGTGCAATTCTAGTATTACGAGTGTTGACCAAAGGTGGACCAGCCTCACCTCGAGAGATCAGTAAGAAAGCAAATATCCCCTTGCGGACGGTTAGCTTCGCACTAAGACATCTTCGAGGTCAAGACATCGCAAAACCAATTCCTAATCTACTAGATATGCGTAGACCACAGTATGTTGTAGATCCTGATAAAGCACGAGCAGTATTCCGTATGTTTGGACTCAAAGTCACATAACCAGATTTGGATTGTGTGGGTCATGGATATCAGAAGTATCAGCCAGAGATGTGAGCAGGTATCTCTCGCGTCAATTGAAGATCTCGAATTCAATGTTGACGGAGTTTCATTAACCGAGCTCTATCAAGATGATTGGATTAGGATTCTGGTGGTACGAGAACGCGAGATTTCAGAATTCTTCACTATAGAAATTGAATTCTCCACACCAACCAATGAAACAACCAGTGACAATCCTACTTTTCTTCTCTCCCAAGCAATTGATTACTTGAAGTATATGCAGAACCTAGAATCAATAGGGTTTACACTCGAACTAGTAGATCATGATTGGTTATGGTCCGCATATAGAAAATTCACCGAGTTTCCCGGTATCGAATTCTTTAGGCATTTGCAGCCTCCTTCTTCTTAGATGACGGGACACTCATCCTTCTATAATAAGCTAGAAAAGGAAAGAAGTCAATCATCATCTTAGATTCAACGGAAGTGATTATACTCTGCTGAGATATGAAGGTTCGATCTGGAGACCTCCCAGTGAAGCAAGAAGCCTGATTCTTCAAGCAACTGTTGGATGTTCTCATAATGCATGCACATTCTGTGTGTCGTATAAGGATAAGAAGTACAGAGTGCGTGGAAAAGCAGGTATCGAGGAGGACCTTCAAGAGCTTCCTGAATCACTCAAGCAAAGGGTTACGAGGGTCTTCTTAGCAGATGGAAACGCTCTTGCAATGCCCAAGAAGGATATGATTGAAGTACTTCACACTCTAGCGGATAATCTTCCATCACTCCAACGAGTCGGGACCTATGGTTACGCTAAAGATGTTCGAGACAAGTCAGTTGAGGACTTGGAGCAGATTCGAGAAGCGGGGCTTGGGATTGTATATTTAGGACTTGAAACGGGAGACGATGAACTCCTTAGGTGGTCACGGAAGGGAATCACTACCAAGGATAATATTGATTCTTGTCAGCACATTCGTGAAGCTGGTATTCCAATATCCCTTACGATAATCTTGGGACTTGGAGGGATTGAACACTCAGAAAGACATGCAAAAGCCACTGCGGACGCTTTGAATGCGATTGATCCTGATTACGTCGGTGCTCTGACCTTGATGCTTCCAAAGGGAACACCCATCTATGAGATGGAGCAGAAAGGGGAATTCGTTCAAATGACACCTATGGAGATTCTGCAGGAATTACATATTCTCGTTAAAAACACTGAACTCTCTGAATGCGTCTTCCGAACAAATCATGCTTCGAACTACTTACCTTTAGGTGGAACATTGAGTCGCGATAAGGATAGAATCCTTGCTACATTGGAAGAAACCCTTCAGAAAGGAGATGAGTCACAGCTCCGACCGGGTTACCTCCGAGGATTATAGAGAGTTTCTCTAGGAAGCAAACGTATTTGAGGTGGGATGCAGTACCTTCACGCTTGTGAATCAGAGGATTCGCAGTAAAGGAGGTTATCTGAAAAATGGAATCAGGTTCCGGAAAAACAATGGTAATAGTCACCATGCTAGTTGTTGGTCTAGTCATTGGGCTTGGGATTGGTTATATGATCCCAGGATTGATGGCTCCAGTGGAGCCAGTTGTTTTGGATGATTATGATATCATCCAGGACCGTGGTACTATCGTTGTTGGAACAAACTCAGGCTGGCCACCGTTCGAAATGATCAATACAACCACTAACGAATTAGAAGGATTTGATATTGATCTTGCAGAATTGGTAGCAGATTATCTTGATGTAACTGTAGAATGGGTGGATATGGATTTTGATGCCCTAATAGGTGCATGTGAAGTAGGAACAATCGATATGGTTGCCTCAGCCACATTCATCACTGCGGCACGATGTGATGTCCTTCAACCAGTAACTTGGTATATTCGAACTAACGAGGTCATTGTTGTA
>DAOWDY010000186.1 GCA_030638785.1 Candidatus Thorarchaeota archaeon | reverse complement strand
CCTTCGTCTATCAGAGTACAAACGATGGCAGGCACCTCCATGTATCCGAATAACAAAGAAATCGTTCGGGACTGGATGGAAGATGCCTATTGTAAATCATTTCAGAGAATGATACTATGTACCGAGTATCACTCTCTCGATTATGAAGTAGAAGAAACTTGCATTTCCAATATAGAGAACCATGACTGTGAAGGCCATTGCAAGTCTTTGCCAAATTGCTTTCTCTCGGACCATCTGAAATCCAATGTAGGTTGATAACCCCAGAATAATCTCAGGTATCAGGATGTACATTGCAACATTGCCAATCATGAAGACATCATGTGCATACCATGATCCAAGCATCCAGAGAGTGGCCTCGGAACCACCAAACAACAAGAGGGAGATGACGATTATCGCAAGGTATGTCATGGTTGTTCCCTTCTCTTTGACTGCCAGCCCTGTGAACACAATGATGAAGAGTGGAATTGCCCACAGACCTGCCATATAGATTGGAACGGTTCCAATCATTGGGAAACCATCAACTGGGAATGTTAACACTTCAAGCTGAGATGCTAAGAACCAATCCGGTAAGACCATGAGAATGCTGAGCGGGAAGACAAACATCCAGATCTCTAACCATTCCTTATGACCTCTGAAATATGCCCATAATGGTAGTATGATGTTGTAGATTACAACTACTGCCAAGAGTCGTGCTCCAATTGCCACATCACCAAACACAGTGAGAATGATGGCAGCAGGAATTGCAAAAACCACATGCATCAATACAAGATCAAGGATCGGTTGTTCTTTGAATTTCTCCAATTCTCGCACCTATTGGTCTTAGATTGCAACGTGGCTAAAGGTTCTTTCTGATTCCCTCCACAAGCGGCAGAGACTTATAACTTCTCAAGACGAGGACGCCTCAGTTGTTGAGGTTTTAACAATGTCAGAAAGATTAGGACAGTTGGATCTAGTATTTGTTGTTGACAATACAGGTTCTATGGGTCCATACATCGAACAAACAAAGTCAAAGATTCTAGAGATTATTCGTACGATTAAGAAAGAGGAGCTTTGTCATAGATTAAGGGTCGGACTGGTAGCATACCGCGACCATCCTCCGGAAGAAACTTCTTGGACTACACAGAAGTATGAGCTGTCTTCCGACACACACAAGATTGAGGAGAACGTAAAAAAGATGCAGGCCTCTGGTGGTGGTGATGGACCAGAGGCTGTTTCAACTGCCATGAACGTTGCCAATAGAATGGAGTTTCTCAGAGATGCTGCGAAAGTTGTAGTGCTAGTTGCAGACGCACCACCTCACGGAGTGGAATCAGGAGACCGTTGGCCAGATGGTACTCCCGATGGTGCTGACTGGAAGAAAGAGTCCAAGGTAGCATATGACAAAGGAATTGTATACCATCCAGTTGGTTGCTATCCCGAGATTGCAGGATACCAAAAAGCAGTAGAGACCTTCCAGAAGATTGCCAAAGATACTGAGGGTATTTTCTTCCCGCTAACCAAGGCGGAGGAACTTGTCAAGCTAATTACAGGTATTGCAACAGAAGAAATTGACAAGATTGCAATCCAAGCGGAGATCCTGAAGGAGCTAGGTGTCAACATGGATGAGTTTGCAGGAGCGGAACTCACAGAAGAGAAGATACAATCCCTTTACAGTAGAATCAAGTCAAAGGGGATGACCAAACGAGCCATTCGTGCCGCACCATCAAGTGCTTCCTCAGCAGCCGGTGAATTTGAAGTTTCAGAAGAGGAAGTAAACGAGGATGATGTGAAAGAAGCTCTGAGACAACTAAAGAAGAAGTCTTAGAGAGCGAAATGAATATTCTGTAACTTAGCCAGTTGCGGCAATTCCGCTACTGGCACTCATTCTTTTTACACATTCAGAGCATATACCTATCAGAGTTTCACCATTGCTTGAACGAATGGAGTTTGCGAAACATATCATATTCATTCAAAAATGAAAGCTGAACATCACAAGAAGTTACAGAAGTTGGTAGCCAGTGCCAGTAAGGCCAACTGGTAGGAGGGGGGAGTTATGAGGGCATGTTACAGAAGTAGTTTGCCCCACTAGCCACCTGACCACCATACGTAGAATACCCCCGCTTCCTAATAAGGACTACCCTAGAAAGCGCCGTTTTAGGCTAGTTTTGTGAGTGTTCAGAGGAAATCCTTCAATCTCATACAGCCATAACAGAAGCCATTTTTACCCCAATTACACATGCTTTTTTGGTGGTACGATGACAGATGTAGATCACAAGTATGAAATGGATAGCAAATGGGTGCGCGATAAGATAGTCACTATGGAGATCAAAGGAAAACCTACTCTCGAGATTGCCACTCCACTTGACTTTTGGCCAGATGCTCCGGTTGATATGATTTCTCCAGAAGATCTCTTTCTGGGTGCTGCAGTTACCTGTTATGGGGTTAGTATGCATGGTGTAGCAAAGCGATTTCATACTGAGTACCTCGACTTTTCGGTCAAAGGTGTTGGAACCCTCACAAAAGGAGAATATGGCTGGGAA
Organism: Candidatus Thorarchaeota archaeon; assembly: GCA_030638785.1. Classification (GTDB taxonomy): domain Archaea; phylum Asgardarchaeota; class Thorarchaeia; order Thorarchaeales; family Thorarchaeaceae; genus MP5-2226. Next base: position 1,617 of record DAOWDY010000186.1, on the reverse strand, counting down.
TTCGCTCAGATCACACTCGATGTAGAGGTCTTAGTTGCAGAAGAGGCCCATATGAAAAAGATGGAGAAGGTAGCAGAACGATCTCACAGATACTGTCTTGTTGCAAACTCTATGAAGTGCCCAATACATCTCAACTATGTTATCAAAGTGAAGGAATAGACCTCAATAAACGACTATAACAAAACTATATTTAAGTCAAATCTTGAATAAAATGGCACGGTGAAGTTATGGCAGTGGAACATTCATACAAGATGAATACAGAATCTATTGGTAAGAAAGTTGTAACAATGCGCATTGAAGGGATGGATGAAGTTAAAGCGGCCTCTGCCCCTGATTGGTGGCCCGAGGCACCAAAGGGGATGTTCTCCCCCCAGACTCTGTTCGTTTCAGCATCCGCTTCATGTTTGATTCTCTCTCTCTACGAGGTAGCAGATAGAATGCATGTCAACTTCAAACATGCATATGTTGATGCATATGGTGAGATGGAAGAGGTCGAAGGTGTATGGAAATTCGCAAAGGTAGAATTGAATGCAACAGTCACTATCGAGGACGAATCAATGAGGGACAAGGTTGCAAAGGCAATTGAGATGGCTCACGACTTCTGTCCGATAAAAAATTCCCTATCAATCCCATCAATAATGAAGTATGAAATAGTAGTTGAGTAGTCGATTAACCTAAGGCGTATGGCAGTGGGATCTCTGCTGTGTATGTATTCCCACATGTGCAATCAAGAGACACTGACCATCTCTTTGGTAGTGGCACATCAAACTCTTCAATGTATCCTGCTAGACTATCCTTGATGCCCTTGATTAAACCAACATAGGCTTGAGCGAGGCGTCGCACTTCCTCAGGAAAATCCAAATCTGATAGAAAGTACTTGACTCCCTCATCACATTTAGGACATGAGGTTACAAGTATGTGCGTCTTATCATGGCAGTTACTGCACTCAACTTGATGCTTCTTCATCTCTGGAGCCTTAGGGATGTCTGGTGTGATTTTATTCTGGTGTCCGCAGACATAGCAGTAGTAACCAAAGGACTTCTTCACCATAACTGAGCACGCTCACTTCCTTCGTATAAACACAGTGCTATAAGCTCTACCGTTTTGATTAGAATCTTATATCAGGAGATTTTGTTCTGGTAGAGATATGTCTGATGAGAATGAATCTGAAGTGTCAGAAAATGAGATTCCATCTACTATCGCCCAGCACTTTTTTGACCCAAACGAACACTACTGGTCGATAATCGCTGTACTAATTGCAATCTCGATCTTTTCAGTATGGGCACTTCGATCTGCCTTAGAAGTTACTATCGCAATTACATTGATTGTTATCTATAGCGTTGTATCTCTAATCACAATTCGCTTCAAATTCAGAAAAACTGATGTTGCACGTGAAGGTACACATACAATCTTCTCCTTCAGACGAAATGGCGTTTCATGGAAGGTGCTTGTACAAGCACTACTTGGAGCAGCAATACCAATCCTACTCACATGGTTCGTCCTCTTCTACTCAATTCCTTTCTCACAGGAACCAGCTGAATTCGTAATGCTTATCGCAATGCTCCTATATATCGGGATTATACCCTTCACTCCTGCACTTTCTGCGATTCCCCGCCT
>DAOWDY010000248.1 GCA_030638785.1 Candidatus Thorarchaeota archaeon | reverse complement strand
GCAGAGCTAGAGCCTGATGATTCAGCAACAACTTGGACTTCTTTCTCACGAAGTCAGAGGGTTGAGGTCTCTATGACACAGAACTCAACTCAGGACTTGCTGGTTTCTCTCACTAACACGATGACATCTGATGTGACTCAGCTAACTCTCCAAGGGTTGAACGATTCAAGTTCTTTTTCAGAGAATTCAGGAACCGGTCCTAGGAGGCTTATGGTCCGTAACAATGGTAATGAATCAACCAGAGTTCAAGTTGTATTTACCTATGAGAATGATTTCGATGGCGACTCTGTTTTAGATTCCTTGCAGTATAACTGGCCAGACCCAATCCCTGCTCTTGATTGGGATAGGGATGCCCTCAGTGACCAAGATGAGATACTTGCTGGTACTGATATCTTCATACCTGATACTGACATGGATTCTATGCTGGATGGATATGAAGTTGCATTTGGACTAGATCCCCTCCGAAACGATGTCTTAGAGGACCTTGATCAAGATGGGCTCACAAACGGACGTGAACATGGACTTGGAACATTTCCGAACTCCACTGACACTGATCGAGACACTATGGATGACATGTGGGAGGTCGTCTATCTCACAGATCCATTTACCAATGACACCCTAGATGATCCCGACAATGACAATCTGACAAACATCGAAGAGTATACTTACGGGGCAGATCCACATTCTATTGATGGGGACCATGATGGTGTGCTGGATGCTGAAGAAGTCGCGCGAGGGATGAATCCATTGAGTAGCGATTCTGATGGTGACGGACTTCGAGATCAGCTCGAGATCATAGAAGGACTAGATCCGCTTACACCTGACTTTGATATCGATTTGTCACCGGATGGGCCAGACCACAACCCCAGAGTCAATTCAATTCTGATGATTCTCTTATTCTCACTGGCGCCTGTAGTTATTGGGTCTGTGATATTCTGGCGTCGACTCAGATAGTCAACTAATCCATAAAAAGGAAAGATGGCGGCGGTTAATTCCGCCGCACATTGTATTCTAAGTTTCAGGTGCTTTTGGAATGAAGCCCTGTTTGTAGAGCATCTCTGATCCGCCACGAGCTGCCCTGATGACCTTCTCAGCATGAGCGTAGAGCTCTTTCTCTTCCCACTGGACTCTGGCAACACCCTGCTCTATAGCTTTCATACCGACTGCGGTCGCTTCGGCTGGATAGAGTTCCCACTGGTCCATTGTCGGGATTACCTTCTTGTCACTGGCCTCTTTTGCACCAAGGTCTGCAAGTGCCTGTGCCGCTGCTACACACATCTCATCTGTGATGGTATGTGCACGGACATCGAGTGTTCCACGGAAGATACCTGGGAATCCTAGTGAGTTGTTGATTTGATTATCAAAATCACTACGTCCGGTTCCAACAATTCTTGCACCAGCTGCTTTAGCCTCCCATGGCCAGATCTCAGGTAGTGGATTTGCGCAGGCATAGACAATTGAGTCATTAGCCATCTTGGAGATCCACTCATTCTTGACGGTACCAGGGACAGGTCGAGCAGCAGAGATCATAACGTCCATGCCTTCGATGACATCCCCGAGATCGCCTGTCATGCGGTCTGGGTTAGTCTTCTGAGCGAGGTCGTATTTGAAGGTGTCATAGTCCTTTTGCTCAACTATGTCCTCACGATCCTTGTAGATTGCTCCCTTGCTGTCTACCATGATTACATTCTTCAGATTGACACCAGCTGCCTCCAGGAGGTACGCAGTTCTTGTATTTGCAGCACCTACACCAAGGAGTGCGACCCTTATGCTCTCAATGTCCTTCTTTACGACGTTAAGTCCACCAAGAACTCCTGCAAGCACAACTGTGCCTGTACCCTGAGCGTCATCATGCCAGACTGGGATTTTGACCTCTGGATCACTCTTCAGCTTTTCTAAAACCTTGTAGCACTTGGGCTTTGAGATGTCCTCAAGGTTGATACCTCCAAAACTAGGCTGTAGCAACTTGACAGTTCTGATAATCTCGTCAGCGTCCTTTGTGTCTAGACAGATTGGCCAAGCGTCAACACCTCCGAGATATTTGAACAGGATTGCCTTACCTTCCATTACTGGGCCAGCAGCATATGGACCAATGTCGCCAAGACCAAGAACTCTTGTTCCGTCACTGACAACTGCAACCATGTTTCCTCTGTTCAACATCTCGTAGGATGCTTCTTCATCCTCCTTTATTGCCAAACAAGCCTTGGCAACTCCAGGAGTATACCATATAGCGAAGTCTGAAAAATCACGTACTGGCACCTTTCCTATTGACTGGATCTTACCCTTGTAGAATGGGTGAAGAATCATGGCGTCCTTACCTGGTTTTTCGGCCTTCTTCTTTAGTTCCTCGACAGATACATTCTCTTCAGGCATATTTTATTGCCCCACTATTTCAAAGACAAGCTAAATTGCTCGCTCTGCGGACACCGCTGGAAAGGTGCTCCGATTAAAGTCTATGCCTTCGGTACTTCTGTCGGTCAGATATGCACTTACTAGGCGTCTATCTCTAAACGCGGTTAGAGTTTAAGACCCCAATGCTTGACAATCTGGTCTGCATGTTGTTTCGTATTCACTTTTTCCTTTCCCTCGGGACCGCCAAAGATTGCTTCAACTCTACCCTCTTCGTCAACAAGATACGTGATTCGCTTCACTCCAAGGAGTTCTCTACCAAGCACTTTGGTCGGATGATACGCTCTGAAGAGTTTAGCAATCGAATAATCTTCATCCATTAGTAGTGGGAAGTTTAGTGCATATTTCTCTTTGAACTTGCGATGGGACTTCACTGAACCACCGGAAACTCCGAATATTGGAATTCCTGCATCCTCAAAGACATGGTAACTATCTCGAATGGATCGTGCTTCGGCTGCACATCCTGGCGTGTTGTCTTTTGGGTAGAAATAGATGACGTACTTCTTACCTAGGAGATCAGTTGATCGGAATGAATTTCCTGATTCATCTTCTGTTTCAATATCCGGTATACTCTCTCCAACTTTTAGCAAAAACCTTCTCTCCTATAGCTTCAGACCCCAGAATTGGATTACCTGATTCGCATGTTCTTTGGTCTTGACTTTATCAATACCCTCTGGTCCACCAAAGATAGCCTCAACTTTTCCTTCTTCGTCAATCAAGAATGTAGTACGTTCAATGCCCATGTACTCTTTCCCGTACATCTTCTTTTTCTTGTAGACTCCAAACAACTTAGCAATGTGGAATTCCTCATCCATTAGCAATGGGATGGGTAGATCATATTTGTCCCTGAATTTCTGGTGACTCTTTGACGATCCGCCTGATATTCCATAGACTGGAATATCATTGCTTGTGAATGTGCTCCATGAATCTCGGATTGAACATGCTTCAGCAGTACATCCGGGTGTGTCGTCCTTTGGGTAGAAGAAAACCATCACCTTCTTCCCGCTAAGTTCGCTAAGCTTGAATGATTCGCCATTCTCAGTAGTGGTTTCAAAATCTGGTGCTTTGTCTCCCTGTTTCATAGATTTAGACCCTCGATAATATACTATTGTTAACTCGAAATGGGATTCTTGTATTAAATCTTTGCAAATGATATGAGCTCACCGACAAGGCTTAAAGACACTCAAAACGCTTGAGTCATCATCGGAGGAGACATGATGACAGAACACCCAGTGCAATTCCACTCTTTGCGGTTAGTATACGGGTGGGTCTTTGGAGTGCTCTTGCTAACTCTATTAGGGGGATACTATATTGCACTTTGGAATATTCCTGTCTTGGAGACAAACCTAGTCCTAACGCTGTTCTGGTTCTTCATTCTTCCCTTCGGTATTTCATTCTTAGACTTCTACCTAAGTTGGAAGTTCAAGAGAGGGAATCTGGATTACCAACCTCCCAACTGGGAGTTCTCTGCAGTTCAATTGAAGATTGATGAAGCAAAACGACTTCCAAAAGAATACAATCGTAAGTTCACGAGACTCGTTGCTGTACCCAATTATTGGTTTTATTTCCTACCGATTGTTATCATTGTCGCATCCATTTCCCTTCCTATGTACAGCTTCTTTATTGATCCATTATTGAATGCACAAATTCCAATCATTTTTTCATTTCTTCTAAGTTCATTACATTTGATATCTTTCTGGGGTGGGTGGCGATCAACGTCATGCAAGGCATCAGGTGACTTCACACTCCCTTTGATTCGTGAGGCTGTTAAATTGGCACAAACCCAATCCAATGTCGCTGGTATTTCGCATACTCGAATAGTTTTTGATAAAGCTGAAGAAACTGGCCTTGAAGTATTCAGGAATCCACGAGTTGTATCCAGAATCCAGGGCTTGGAAGAGGAATCATACATCGAATCGAGTACAGAGGAACTCGGTTCAGTCCTTAGAGTTCTGGTCAGGAGTTATGAGAAAGATGATGTCCCAGAGATTATCTGGTGGTGGACTTCTCGAGATCGAAATTTCAGAAAGTATGTGGGCGATAACAAAGAGGGGTACTATGTCAAGAACCCCGTTCCTTCTCGTGTTCATGAGCTTGGTGTAAAAGATGTACGACTCATTTTTGAAAATTCTGTCGCTCTTCTTGCACTGGAGAGAATCCGTCTAATGGGACCTAATGATGAGTTGTCCTCAATCCTTTCATCTCTGGGGATTGAAGCAAAAACACCTAAAACCCCATAAACAGAGAAAGATGGTCATGAGTGGAGTCCGGAATGACATGTCTGGAAAGGAAAGTGTAGATCTATCGCTTGATCTATACGTCTATGCTTCTTTCTTCACCGTTGTTCTGGTCTGGTCCTTTCTTGGAATCTTTCTTACACAGAGTATTCTACTGCAAGTGACCGCTGAGCTCATGGAATGGGTTGTTCTGATTACAGTCATTGTAGTCACATACTCAATTCCCATTTGTGGAATCTCATTGTATGCTAAGCAACGATTAGTGATCGCTATTCCAAACTGGAAATTCGTTGAACGTGATGTCGGCATTGAAGAATACCGTAAAATGGTTAAAGAGTATAACACCGCTTACCCTCTGTTGATGTCAAAGACTCACATTAGGCGGGTTATCTTCGTCGTCATCCTAGGAAGTCTGAGTATAGTTCTACCGATTCTTCTACGTCAAATCTCGATAGATACAGCACTACTTTCTCCAGCCGTCTTTGGTTTCTGTCTGATTATCCTAGGTGTAGGATTAATTGCTACTATTCTTCCTGCTATGCCAGGGAATCTCGCTGAGGAATTTCCAAGCCAATCATTCAAAGAGTATAGAGTTGGAGTGTCATATCTTGCACAATTACCAGCTATCTATTGGATTGGAATAAGATTGGAGGTGGGAGAATGGGGAGGTTATTACACGTTGAGACATCCAACGCTCTCAGCACGAATAGATGGGATTGAGAGTGTTGCCGCTATGGTTTGTAAAGTTGATTCACGTGGAGCAATCATTGAGGTTTCCATTATCAATGAGAGTGAACATCAAGGATTTCCCTTTAATGACACAACTCCTGATCCATCCCCTGAGGAATTGAAAGACCTGATACGACAAATGCTCTTGTGGTATATTGATGTCACTGGTGAAAAAGAGATTCTACAGGATGTACTTGATGACTTGAAGGACTGACGTTAAATAGGCATCTTTAATTGGAGTTCTGCGAGCGACGTGTTTGATTTTACTCTTGGAGATGCAACTTCGATGGTATCACAAAATTGGACTAACAAATGGGTTCTAATGTATATGGCAGGTTTGGTTCTTCAAGCGATCATCTATCCTATTATCGCAATCATGAAGCCGGTAGACTTTGTGGGCCATCTCTATTTCTATGATGTTATACTCATTGCTCTCGCTTCTCTAGTAGTCCAAATCATTGGATTTGGAATTATAATGAATAAGACGAAGGATATGGATCCTGCAATCTACGGACAGGGTCGTCCTTTCAAACACAAGCTTCGTGAAGAAGACGAAGAAGAGGCTACAAGAAAACCAACCTTTGATAACTAGTCGTCAGCAAAGGTTAGGCTTTCTACCATGTTATTCCCGGAAATAGTCTGGGTGGTATGTGTGGTGGAATAAATCCTGGGAACCATATTTCCACCAGCGGAAGGGCGGGCGCTATTAGCAATACTACGAGGATCATAAGAGCAAATGTCAACGTATGCACCGCATTGACATAGGAATAGTATGGCCTAATGTATCCATAGAATGCAAAAGCTGGAATCGATAAAGCCGCCATTGCAATTATCTCAACTGGTGAGAAGAAGAAGAACATTGAGATTGGCCATAGGAAGTAGAATACTGCAGTTATTTTCTCGCTTGATGTTTCATGATGGGCGATCTTGTGAATACCATCAACACCCTGGCTTAGGAATATGACCGGAATCAGTAACCACCATTGAAGACCTACAAAGAAAATTGCACCTGCATAGAAAAGAAGGTCTCCAAGACTCTCGAATCTCTCCCAAAGTGGATTTCTACTGAAATACTCGGTGGCTTCAGTCATGTAGTAACCTATCATTTGCATGAGAACGAGCCATGGCAAGAAGACAAAGGAAATTACAATCATGACGACCGCAGCTTTGGGCAAATTAGGAATTTTTCCTTCGTGATAGTTGTCTAGTGGGTAAATTCCGTGAAGAGAGATAGCTGTTACGAACGCGAGAATTCCACTCGGAATGAAGAAGAGCGGTTGTAGAATTAGACTGAATGGACCCAAGAACGCATATACGTTGCCAGTGAGCGATTCGGGTGCTAGATACCAGACAGCAAACACAACCAATAGTTCTGGAACAAGCATCTTCATTCGATAATCTTGCATGAATTTCATAATTGGACCAGATTCTTTGCCGCTCTCTATCTCCAAATTGTACACCAGCCTATCTTCTGAAATCGTCCACTTTCTTCCCTCTCTTAAGGATATCTTTCGAGGGAAAAATTGTGGAGAGGGACATAAATGTTTCAGCTGAGGTTACGAAATGCTTGACTTACAATCTCTGGGTATTTTGCATCTGCCAGATGTATCTCTCTAGATAATTGAGGACTTGCTCCTGATAAGCCACATTGTGTGGAAACCAATGAATTATTTTCCAGAAGATTCAGATCCACTCCAGAGGTGTTAAGCAAGTTCAATGTCTTTGTGAGTGAGCTTTTGAAAACATCCAATACTGGCTCCTCGTAAGCAGAATCAGTATTCGGCAGGACTCCTAGTGCTATTCCTCCACCCTGTTCAAGAAATCGATTGATGAGTTCAGCCTGATTAGGCTCAATATCTGGAGGATATGAAACCATATCGAGGTGAGCAATTTTGGGAGAGCTCTCCCAAAGCAAATGAATTCCTTCGGATTCAAGGGCTCTCCAATCATAGCAGTAATGATAGAGTGGTACTTCAAACTGTGACACCATACCGTCAGTGACCTTCATGATATGTTTAGGTGTCAAGCCCGGAGCTTTTTCTGCTTCAATCATCTCGACAACAAAACCGAGTGCAGGGTCGTCAACACAAACAAACAGGGTCTTAACCACGTCCCTGAAATGCTCCAGATATCCCTTTCCGACTCTCTCTATAAATGACGCAAAGAATCGAAACATCTGTGGAGTTAAATGTTGAAGACCAGAAGAGTCCCTGATGCTATAGCACATTGATGCTGGTGCAGTCATCTGGGCTTTGAAATATGTGAATGGTCCTTTGTCCTTCAAGTCGTATAGAGAATGAAAATGCGTCTTCTCAGGAAAGAGAGAATCTTCGTCTTCAATCATCTCATTGAATGCGTCGAGCGTAATATCGTAGATGAAAGTTCCATCTCTCTCAAATCCATCCAAGAGCGCTCCAAATTGTCGTATCATATCCTCTTCAGGTAATTTTGGTCGCTGGTATGCGTATGGCAGAGCAAGATTCAGTACATAATCCATAGCCTCGCCAAAATAACTTTCAACAAGACTACCAACTCCCAAGAAATGCCCAGCTAATTCTGGTGGGAGGGTGAAACGACCCATATTCTAATTCATCTCTTTGCATCCGCTTTCTTCTTTATCACGCGATTACATGACATTATAGCTGGACAGCCTAGACAATCATCAGGTACCTCTGACGCTACTTGATCCCCATACATCAAGATTTGTTCCGCTAAAGATGTTCCTGCAGAGGTTTCCGGTTCTGCTATTTTCACTCCCGCCCGGGTACAATGACACTTATGCTGTTGCATCACATCAATGAACTCATCAATATCTCCTTTAACGATGACTGCAGAGGGACCGACTCTGCGGACAACATATTTCTTGAAATCAGGGATTAAGATCATTTTTTCTAGCTCTTGTTCATCTTCAGTTTCGAATAGCGTGATTTCGGTTACTGATGCAAATGTGGTTTGTGAGGTCCAATCCGATATTGATCTCTTAACATTCGCTGGGACTGGCTTTGAACTTTCAGTTTCTAAGAATTCGATGATGTCATTCTCTCTGTAACCAAGTTCGACAGCGTTGAATATCGATTTTTCTGTAATCCTAAATGTACTCACTACATCGGTCTTTATGGGCTGTGAAATCTGCATGAGTTGATAGAGTTTGTAATAATCCATCTCTGCAGTGAACACTGTCACTTCGAAGTTGGGTAATACAATGAATGACTCCTGTCCTTCGATTTCCTCACGAGGTTTACCTACGATAACACACTCACCGACCTTGGTCAACCTGACAGCAAGTAGGTTCTTTCCTCTATATGCTCCTTCAACTAATCCCAACAATAAGGGGGTTTCAAGAGCCATACTCACTCTCTCTTCAGAAATTTGAATCCATTTCAATGGCTGTCCATCAATGAACAACTCGCTCCTAATCCAATTCCGCATCTCAGGTACGCTGATCCATTCCTCTGAGTGGCTCTCTCTCAACCTACAGATAACTAGATTCAATGTGTATTCTGTGGGCTGATCAGGAGTGGCCCAAATAGCACGAGTTCGACCTACTGCTGAGAGAAGTATTCTCTTTGAAACGATATCCTGCTTTCCTGAAAAGAGGGTCGTTACCCTTCCTGGTGCTACTCGATCTTTGTCCACAATTTCATAGGCAGCAGCCTTACGGGCAATCCTCTGTACGAGCTCGAATCTATCATCAGTTGATTTTGACATGGCTTCTTTGATATGGTCAATCTCCCTCTTAGGAAACTCCCATGAGCTCGTCATCTTCACTTCATGTTTTGCGAGATATGATGTTAGGAGTAGCGTATCGATGAGCAGAGAATCGCGTTCATTCACAATACTCTTCGCTCTCTTTGGTTTCTCAATTGTCGGTTCTGGTTTTTGAGAGAAGTACTTCTTGAGATGTGGTATAAAGAAATCCAGAACTTTGAATTCTGCAACCTCTCTTCCAAATTCTGTGAGGCGTGACATCATTCTACGAATGAGAATGCCTTTCTTTCTCAAATCCCTCTCTGTCTGATTCAATTGGCCATAACTGTAAATCTTCCTGAATGGCTTTAGACGATCATAACTCATTGCACCTCCATTGAGCGTGAGGATGCCGAGTAGATCTGCCTCTGACTCAGTGAAAGAAGCAAATATACGATCTCTCTCTTCTTTGATTTTCATTTTTGCCGCGAGAAGTTTAACTAATTGAGTACCAGATGTGCTCCCGCTTACATCTATTTCCCAATACTGGCAAGCGACAACAAGGTCTTCTCTGAATACACTTTCAAGTTCTTTCTCAAAGGATTCTTTAGCCATGTTCAATCCTTCCTTAATTTGGATTTTTTTAAACATGCGCCCAGCTATACTATGTATATGACATTTGTGATTGAGGTTTCAAGCTATTAATTCAGTCATCATTTGTTTAGAGTCAACCTTATTTTGAATCCGGATGAGAGAATCTTGGTGGATATAATGGAGCCTGTTCTATGGAGTATAAAATACCGTCCCAAGACTTGGGAAGAATTCTATGGGCAGGAACAGGCAATAAACCAACTGAAGAGTTATGCAGAATCTAGGACAATCCCACATCTAATTCTATACGGTCCTGCAGGAACAGGAAAGACTGTTGCAGCTCAAATCTATGCAAAAAAGACTCTTGGTGATGCTTTCAATTCAAACTTCAAAACACTCAATGTTCGCGATATCCGCTCATATTCCATTGCCAAAGCGAAACGAAAAATCAGCGCCCTAGCAAAACTAGATAGATCAAAACGCTCCGAGTTAGACGAATACATGTCTGTTGTCTTTCGTGAGGCAAAAGCATCATTAAAAGTGAAGGGACAAACAAGAAACCCAAATAGAAGCCAGCTTCTACACCAAGCTATCAGTCTTTTCGCGTCCACTATAACAGTCGCTGATGATCCATTGAAAATCCTTGTTCTAGAAGAGTCGGATGCACTTGACAAGAACATGCTTCAGGCATTGAGGAGAACTATGGAACGATACTCAGGAGTCTGTCGTTTTGTTCTTGTAACACCTTCACTTGCAGGGTGGAATCCTGCAATTGCATCAAGATGTGTTGTTATTCGATTTCCAGCAATTAGTGCAGAACATACCGAGGCTATCCTGTCTGATATTGCATCCAAAGAAGGTGTTGATATCGAACCGCTGGGAATGAAAGCGTTAGTAAGGGCTTCTGGAGGAGACGCTCGTAGAGCAATAGATCTCTTACAGATTTGTGCAACCGATGAAGGCAATGTAACTGAAGATTTAGTTCATACACATTCTGACACACCTCTTACTAAAGGCGTCAGGACCATGATCTCATCAGCACTAAAGAATGACTTTGTGAAAGCCCGTGATATTCTCCGTCGTTTACTTACATCTGAACAATATTCTCCTACTCAGGTAATGGTTCAAATTCAGAGGGAAGTAGTGAAGCGGCCTTTAGGCGATACCAAGATGCGCCATCTCATTGACAGAATGTCCGAGATTGACTACAGAATGACCCAGGGGAAGAACCCTCACATTCACCTCATGGCATTGCTTGCATCGATTGGCAATCTTCCTGAAAACGAGGCTCAATAAAGCGGGTCCGCAACAGTTCCTGATTTGATTTGATTACTTAGGATATCAGCTTGATTTGGATCGAGCTGCTGCGTTGTGAATACGAACTCAGCTTGGATAACCCCCCCTTGAAATGAAATCATCTCATTCTCCTTGGCCAGAGCAAGAATTTTACGAATGTTTGTAGGCGTCCCATAACGCCAAATAAAAGAAAGGCGATAAACAGCATCATCTAACTCAATCTGCTTTCCACATGTCCTAAAGAGATGTGCAAGCATAAGAAGGATAAATTTGCCCTTCATAGGAGTTTGAAAATCGAAGTTGTATATGTATCTATTCTACTCGAGAGTGAACAGAAACTCACAATTGACTCAACTGCTCTTCTATTTGCCTCTGTTGGTTCTTGATGTCGTTGCCCTCAAGAATGAGTTTAATCAGGCTTTGCTGATAGTTCTCTTTTGTGATCCAATCATGACTTCGAGATTCGTCAAGATGAAAGCGTTTGGATTGGACTTCCGAGAAGGCCTTGTCCAATGCTGCATGTCGAATCTTGAGGAACATAGGATTTGAACTGGATAATATCTCCCGGTTGTCAGTTTCTGCCAATGTTCT
>DAOWDY010000252.1 GCA_030638785.1 Candidatus Thorarchaeota archaeon | reverse complement strand
TATTTTGACCAGATTCTTGTCCTGTAATTTCCTCAAGTGGCTTGATAGGTTCCCTGAGGTCAGATTGAGTTTCTTCTGAAGTTGTGTGAACTGCGCGTTTTGAGTGAAGTAGAGGTAGACTAGAATAGAGAGTCTTGCGGGGACGAAGGTCTCACGATCTTCTTTCATGAGACCTACAAGTGCATTCAGCACATCCCCGTCAAGTGACATCTTCAATCACTTTCCATCGTCTGAACTAACATACGTTCTGCGGTCAGAAGAATATAGATTCCCAGACCGTAGATGCCTCCGATGTCGACTAGGATCATAACAGTAAACGCAAGAGCAGGAAGCAGAACGATTGGGATCATACTGAGTATGATAAAGACCACAAAAACAAGATGTGCTAGAGAAAACTCAGAAGAATCTGGATCTGTTTTCATATCGTAGTAGATTGCAATATTCCCAATGGCAAGTAGGATTTGGATGGAAATTGGGAAGAGGTGTGGCTGTCCAGTACCAAAGGAATAGATAGCAAAAATGACAATCACGATTACATTTATTCCCCAGGTCACTTTCATCGCATTGCTCATTCTTTTCTCTTTTTGTTTAATATTGGAGTAAGATTGTGTTAACGGGATGATTAATCTAAATACTATAATTCCCGTAAATGTCAGAATTCCAACTACAAAGAGGACAACAACAAATACGTCAGATCCAATGCCTGGGAACGTGTCCATCAAGGAACTAAACACGAGGGCTGCAAGAGATACTCCTCCCCCTATGAGAATGAAGATAATTCCAGTAATACGTCGCTCAACAACGGCAGGGTATCTATCAACTAGATCTGTTAGTGTGAGAAGTTGTTTTGCTCTCTCCAGCATTTCTTCTTGACTTGGGTCCTTTTCATCATTTGAGGTTGAATCACTATTCATATTATCACCAACGTGAATAACCCTGACTGCTTGACTTCATGAGAAAGAGGTTTCAAAGTAATAAGTTGCGCGGGTACATTGACCCGCGCGTGAGAGATAGTCAAGCTAGTCTAGGATTGATTATTGCTTGGCAGTCTGCCTCCTAAACAAGAGGGCTCCTATGGCTAGCATCAGAACACCAACTACAGCCACAATCAGGAGATCTACCCAGATTGATAGTGTTCCAACAGGAGCACCTCTCAAGAATAGAGTTGTGAGCGCATGGGTGACGTAGTTAGTAGGCATGATTGTGCCAAGAGTCTCGGTAAGTCCACCTAACGGCATGAATGTCCCAAAGAACATCTGTGGCATAATGAAGATGAATGCAACTCCTGATGCCACGTCTGCAGACTTTGATATTACGGCAGTTATCAGACCCATACCAACTGCTGTTAGGGTGAAGATAACCACTATCAGAAACGCGAATGCTATACCACTTGCATCTGTGTTGGGCCGGTACCCAATTGCGAAAGATCCTGCAAATACCAAGAGAACTTGTAGCATCCCCACAAGCATGTAAGTGAGGGCCTTTGCACCAATGAACTCAGATGCAGATACCGGTGTGGTTGACATCCTTTTGAGTAGTCCACCATCGCGCTCAACAGTAAGTGACATTGCAACAGTCATTATCATGAAGAGGGCTGAAAATGCAAAGATTCCCGGCGCCATGAAATCCCACTGACTGAGGTCGCTAACATAGACAAGTGATGGGCTGCCAATTTCAATAGGCAGTTCCATAGATCCCGCCTGTTCTCCATAGAATGTAGTGAAGAGCACCTGTTGAATCATTGGAGGTATCGCGCTACTTGCAATCATTGAGCCGCTATCAAGGTAGAGTTCGATTGTAGTGTTCTCCCAGCTGCTCCCATCAATTGGAGAATCCCAGTATGAATCGATACTATTCCCAAATCCTTCAGGAATAACTATCAACGCATCCAAGCCGCCATTTAGGAGATCAGTCTGCCCAGTTTCATTGGTGTAATAGTGACTAACGGCAGTTCCATTGAGATCAGTCAAGTTACCAACAAATGAATCAGACCACTCGGCTGAAGTGGAGTTGGCATCCATATTCACGACGCCAATTCTGAACTCACTTGCTCCACCTGTATCTATACCGCCAAAGGCTATTCCAAATGTCAAAGTTAGAACAAGTGGGAATAGGATTAGCAGGAACATAGAAGCAGGTTCACGTATGAACACCTTTAGATCCTTCTTAACTAATGCAGCAATTCTTCTCAATTTCATTCTTAGACAACCTCCTTCAGTTTCTTACCAGTAAGTTTGATGAAGACCTCTTCCAGGTCCTTTGCATTGTGTTTCTCCATGAGCTCCTTTGGTGAACCTATTGCAATGAGTCGTCCTTCGTCGATAATTCCTACACGGTCACAGAGGAATTCAGCCTCCTCCATGTAGTGCGTAGTTAGAACAATCGCCATTCCTTTCTCTTTGAGTTCAAGGATGAAGTCCCAGACAGCACGTCGGGATACTGGATCCATTGCAACGGTAGGCTCGTCAAGCAAGGCAACTTTGGGATTATGAATAAGTGCCATTACCGTACTGACACGTCGAACCATCCCACCGCTGTATTCCTTGGCTTTTCTGTCTGCATGGTCTTCCATGCCGATTTTCTTGATCAGTTCATCCGTACGCTCTTTGAGATCTTCTTTTGGAACATCATGAAATGTTCCAAATATCTCGATGTTTTCGCGTCCCGTCAGATGACCATAGTATGCTGGCTCTTGAGGACAGACACCGATTATATCACGAACATTCTTTCCATCATGTTCAACATCAAAGCCCCCTACCTGTGCGCCTCCTTCAGTTGGCTCTAGTAGTGTGGCAAGGACGTTGAGTAGAGTGGTCTTTCCAGCCCCATTGGGTCCTAGTAGACCAAAGAGTTCGCCCCATTTGATTTCGAGACTCAGATTATCGACCGCAGTCACTGAGTCGAATCGCTTGGTGACGTTTTCAACAATTATCGCATTGTCAGACATTGTTTTTCACGAGTATATCTGATGCATAGAATGTATATAATAGGAGCAATTTCCGTGAGATACAATCTAGTTTGTACGGCACGCTACTGTGCTATACAGGACCGCCTATTTTGGTGAATGGGCTTATCTATCATCTCAAGTTCTCCTGACGATTCTCGCCACTAATACGTCAATCAATGTTTTGAACAATTTGTACAATAACTTGTACATTTTTTGGATAAAGCCCTGACCAAACTCCCATTTGGCTTAACCAAATTGGGAAGTAATTGAATAAACCAAAACCTCATCAACCTGAAAAACCATTGTAAATCGATGTTTGAGAGGTGTTTCAATACACCAATCTCGGTGACTGGAGGAAGAGGAGTGTCACATTATTCAGGAAGTAAGAAGAAGTGGTATGGGATCTGGATACTTTCCTCGATTATTGTCCTATGCTTTTGCTACATTTTCAGACCGAACGTTCGTTATACAGACGAGTTCGCAGTTCTTCTCAACTCAATCAATGTCATTTCATATACGATGGCGTTTGGTATCCCATTTTTCCTTGCTGCGAGTATTTCATTCTCATCATCAGTTTCTAAGAGTCAAGCTCAAACGAAATACGAACAAGGCGCATCTTCAATCCGTGTATTTCTTTCTGGATTGGGTAAATCCTATCTTCTAGCATCCTTCTTTGTTGTATGTTCCACCATCGCTTTGTTCATTGAACCTTCGGTTACAGGAACAACGTTTTACACTCCACAAGGAACCGGGTTTCTCATCTATCTTCCTTCAGTCATTATTGCATCGTTATTCATCTCATTTATTCTCACATCTATTGGTGTCTTTCTTGCTGTTCTAACTGATGAGGTGATTCTCTCTACCGCAATAGGGAGTACACTGACTATATTTTTGGCATTAATCATAGGTTGGGTTCCATATGTTCTAAGGAATTCTCTCACACGAAGTATTGCGATGGTGAGTCCACATAATCTGCTCCGGACGCTAGCAGTATCATTGACAAATTATGATATCTCAACAAGTGGTGGGATAACCTCACTGGTAGGATTCCAGTCTACCTTCGGAACTGTTATTTCTAATCTAGCTTTCTTTGCTGGGATCGCTCTCATATTCATTTTGCTCAGTGTGAGAGTTCTTCACCATAACGTATCATATTGGAAAATCGAATCAGGTCAATCAAAGGATGATGAAATATGGGCTGCAAATGTAGAAGGCTCCACATCTGGAAATGTCAAGCCAATCGCTCGTGAGTTAAAGATGAGAAGAGTTGGTCTTATCATCGGGATAGGATTTCTCATTTTGACAATGAGTATGGGCACTGCGGCATACCAGACCACTGTACGTGAGGAATCAACTATTGTATTCTATCAAAGCCCTGATGGAGGAGAGCCAATCCACCTTGGTGAATGGTATATATTCTCATGTAATGTACAATCAGTTTCTTATGATGTGTACCACTATCTTCACCACGAGTGTCATCTTATAGATTGGGGAAGTGCACCTTCCGAAGTCACATACTTCTACAGCATGTTGAATATGAGCACTCTGGAGTTTAATAATGAGAATGAAACTGCTCGGCGGAACCACTGTAATTCAAACAATCGAACTCAAGGCGATTGGGGTGGAATGGGAGGGAGCTGGAATTTGTTGTATGGAACTGGTACCTTTATCTTCGTTCTAAAAATCGTTGCTGCAAATAACGAATCCCTCTCGGGTTCGATATTATTTTCAATAAAACTCTCTCAGAGTGCTGGTTGGCCATAAAGGATGTATTGGAAGTTTCTAATCATTTGTCAAGTCATCTACAGTGTCACTAGAAACAAGTGATCAGACAATTCGAAAAGAAATAATGTATCTGATGTTTTCCTTGCCTTACTCTGTTACCCCACAAGACGACCTTTTGCGCAGTTCGCATCATCTTTGGTATTATAGTGACTATGTAGATTTTTTCATTTTGACTAAAACCATGACCACAACAATAACTCCGATCCCACCGCCAAGAGCCAGAATAGTACCATTCAGCAAGGTGTTGTTCGGAGTAGTACTATCTTCTGTTGAAGTGGTACTCATTTCCGTTGAGGTTTCATCTGGAAGGAAATGATAATTCTCTCTTCGAAGAATGGTGAGCTGTTCATTGCATGTGTACTGATCAATAATGAATGGTCCTGAAGTAGTTAGGTTATCATCCGGAGGTACCGGATCATAATCCAACAGTTCACTTGCATTGTAACTTCCAAAAATATGGGAAGGAAATATCGGGATGTAGCCAAAGTCAGACAGGTGCCAGTACGACTCGCAGTTGAATTCGATTACAAATTGCTGTGAATGTAATGCTTGTATTGATGTTACATTGTCCAAACCGTAGGGTGCATAGAAGTGGGATTCTGCGGTCGTATTGATCGCGATTGTATTGAGTGAAAAGACCACATCATATGCTGTTAGGACTGTACCATCACTCCAATTGAGACCACTGACCAAGTCAATGGTGAATCGTTCATGACCTGCTGGAATGGCTGGATCATCGTCCGATGTCTCTCTCGTACATGAATCAATGAGCCAATTGAGATCATTGCCTTGAGGTCCTTTCTTTAGCAATGACTCGTAGAAATTGTTTAGGATATTCTCTGAACCCGCCAGCACTGCCCGTATTATATTGAAACTATCAGGTGCATAATAACCCCCAACCCTTAGAGTACCTCCTGAACTCTCCTTCAGATGAGCTCTATAGTAAGTCCACCAGCCTGAATTACGAGCAATTGAATCATTCACAAAGCCTTCAAACCGATCTGTTCGATATGCAATCGACTTCATCTAGACAATCGATTTCTTTAATCCATTCCGAAGGGAATAAAGAAACTGACAATCGTTATTAGTCCCTCACACATGGGAGAATCTGGAGCAAGATGAGTTGCACGGCTATGCTGGAAAATTGCTATCTGTCGACCTCTCTAGAGGCAAGGTCAGTTCTATTCCTCTAAATCCTGTATATGCTCAGCAATACCTTGGGGGTAGTGGATATGCCTGCAAGATTATCTCCGATCGACTTGACTTCTCAGCAGAACCTCTGAGTCCTTCTAACGTTCTTGTCATCATGACCGGTCCTCTAACTGGTACCCTTGCTCCTTGTACTGGAAGGCATGTTGTATGTGCAAGATCCCCCCTCACTGGTTTTTGGGGCGAATCGAACTCAGGAGGTCTCTTTGGTGCCGAGCTCAAGTTTTCTGGATACGACGGCATCATTGTTGAGGGGAAAGCAGATGAGCCTGTTATGCTTAGCATCGAGTCTGGGCGGGAACAACTTCTCCCTGCCAAACACCTCTGGGGTCTAAACACTGAGGAAACTCAGCTTGAGATCAAGCAAGACATGGGTCGTGTGAGGGTCGCGTGCATAGGTCAAGCGGGAGAGAATCTAGTACGTTTCTCCAGTGTTGTTAATGAAGAGAGAGTGGCAGCCAGATGTGGTATGGGGGCTGTAATGGGTTCCAAGAATCTAAAGGCTGTCACAGTTCGAGGTAAAGACAAGCTATCAATCTCAAGTCCTGATGAATTCAATAATCTCTGTCAAGTGACATCAAAGAAGGTCAAAGAGAATCAGAAGACCTTGGGAGCTGAAGGTACCGCCACATATGTAGACAGGGGCATGATTGCAAATGATATGCCTGTGAAGTATTTCCAGAAACCAGAATTCGATGTTACAGGACTAAATGCGAAAGCTATGGAATCAATTCTTACAGGCCGGAAAGCATGTTATGCCTGTCCGATCGCATGTGGTAGAGTTGTTTCTCTACCTGAGTATGGTTTGCTGAGAATTGCTGGACCTGAGTTTCAAACAATTGCATCCTTTGGGACGAACATCATGAATCCAGACATCGAACAGATTGCTCGTGCTAATAGGCTTTGTAATCTATATGGACTTGATACAATCAGTTGTGGCAATACAATTGCTTTTGTTATGCTTCTCTGTGAAGAAGGCATCCTTGATTGGAGTATTCAATGGGGCGACATGGATTCAGTACTCCAGCTCATTCACGATATTGCTCAGAGAAGAGGACATGGGAACGAACTTGCAGAGGGGTCATTTCGTTTAGCGAAGAAGTATGGTCAAGAAGACAGAGTCTTGCATGTTAAGGGAATGGAGATTCCAAATCATGACCCTCGAGCATATACGGGTCTTGCTACAGTGTATGCAGTATCTGCCAGAGGCGCAAGTCACACTGAAGCTGACATGCATACCATCGACATAGGGATTGATGTACCAACACTTGGAATTCATGCATCCAATCGGCTCGCAAGCAAGGGTAAGGGTGAAACAGCAGCAAAATGTCAAGACTTCCGAGCATTTCATGACTCGATGATATTATGCCACTTTCCTGAGGTTCATCCGGACACAATGGTCAGTCTTCTCAACCTTGCAACGGGGTCGAACTACGTACCTGAAGACATCCTATCAATTGGCTCTAAGATTGTTACTCAGAAACGTAAATTCAATCTCCAATGTGGACTTACACCGGAGGACGAAAACCTTCCCTCGCAGCTTCAAGAGCCTCTATGCGACAGCATAATTGAAGACTCAATACCTGATTTAGAACAGCAGTTGCAGGAATACTATCAGTACCGTAAATGGGATCGAGATACAGGGACACCTCACAATGATGAGTAGAAGACACAAATTCGCCGTATCCGTTAAGTTCTTTCGAGGGTTGTTTCGGACCTGTGTTGGTGTCAATAGGTGCAGATGATAGGTGATCTAGTAATTCGCATGGTACTCTTCTATAGTTTCATAGCATTTGGATTTCTAGTGACTCGGATTCAACGAATAAAGAACCCTCTCAACAAGTGGATTACTTTTATTCTCATTAACATTATGATGCCGTTGATTATAATCGACACTCTTCTCACTGCAGCTCCATCATCTCTTTACGAACTGGTCGGAATTATTGGATTTGCCTTACTGATACAGATTCTAGGATTCAGTCTGATGTTCGTAAGGTTGAGAGGTAAGGAGATTGAAAAATCAGAGAAAGGAAGTCATCTTCTAACAGTGACATTCAATAACGCTATCTTCCTTCCGATCCCTCTTACATTGATGTTCATTGGGGAGATAGGTATCCCAGTTATTGCCATCTACTCTATCACCCAGATGATGCTTCTTGCAACATTGGGCACTTTCATGGGATCTGCATACAGTACAAACAGTGATGACACACGAGCTGTGGTCAAGAAAGTTCTGACTTTTCCACCGTTGATTGCTGCAGCAATTGGTCTCATTCTTCTTCTATTGGGATTGTCTATTCCCCCGGAAGTTGATCCAATTCTTGAGGGGAATACCTTTGTGACAACTTATCTAGCTCTCTTTGCAGTTGGTCTAAGCCTTGGGCTGAAATCAACCATCAAGAGATCCAGGTTCTCCTTTGAAACGATAGCAGTACGCCAGTTTATTGTACCGCTAGTTGTAGGTATCCTCCTGATTGTAGCTGGGCTCTCTGTAGTTACAAGGAATGTAATCCTTCTTCAAGCACTAATGCCCCCGGGTGTCTTTACTGTGATCTATGCATCTGCAATGGAACTTGATGCTGAAACTGCAGCAACAAATGTAACACTTGGAACGATTCTCCTATTGCCTGTGGTCCTACTGATGCCTTTCTTATTCATATGAACTTGAGGTCCAATGTGAAACCATATATCTGACAATCAATCCCTTCTACTTGGTTTTTAGATTGACAGAAGAGAAAGACTCTGCATCAATAAAGAAGTCACTTGATGATACAGTTCACAAGCTTGAGCAAGACCAATCATCAAGTAAGAGCTGGCGCTCTACTACAGCTGATAACCGAGAACAATGGGAGGAGCTGAAGTCCAAGATTAAGGAGCGTCAGAGAGCACTAAAAGAACTTGTACATGAGAAGAAATCTGGATCTATTGGTCAAGGCGAATTCGATACAAAATTCCGAAAATTACAAGACGAACTTACAGAACTCGAATTCCAGGTATACAACATGCGGTTGGGTACTGACATCAGTATGTAATTGCTTCTTGGTCATTCTTCCTTTCTTATTCGCTGTACAAGTAGTACAGTTTCAACTAGAACTACTACTGCAAGAAATCCAGCAATACCCATCAAGAAGTAGTTTGTAGTTCCGCCAATGCTATTTGTTGATGCATCAAGTGACGAGACAAGAACCCCAAGATTGTATGACATTATTGACAGATAGTCTGACAACCCAGAGAAGAATATCGCACGCCACCAAATGACTTGAGAACCTGTATCTTCAGCCAGTTGAATGGCAAACTCCCCTCCTGTCTGGAGTCTTGCAATATCCGAACCAAGAATTAAGTCAATGCTTCCGTTGACTAGAGCGGTCTGGACCTCTATCAACTCTCCCCCGGAGATGAAAATATTATCTCCTTCTTGGAGAACTGATTTTACCTCAATACCAAAAGCTTCTGCAATATACGCCTCTGCTGGAAACACTACCACTGCAGACAGATCCGAGAATTGGTATTCTTCATCGAGTTCGCCTACGATGTCCTCAAATCCATGCACATCATCCGCAAACTGTTCGAAGGAAGAATTCCAGTAATCAGAATAACTTGGAGCAAGGACTGTAAAAGCATCTTGAGTAGCATTGGCAATTGCAATTGCGTTTCTAGGAAGTAACCAGAATGAATGGAGATTTCCATTCTCATGTTCGTTGCCTGGATTATATTCATCTCCCCCAGGGATTGGCGATAATACAAGACCAAACGCCTCGTAGTCATGCAGGTCGATATACGGCGTGGCTGTCTGATTTGCCAAATCCTCTTCCCATGGAAAGTGTCCTGTCAGGACTAAGAGATCCGCAGAAGCTGCAGCTTCAATTGCACTCTGTGGTAACTGAGCTGCGTGAGGTTCTACGCCCTCTGGTAAGAGCACTTCAATCTCAACATAGCTCTGGCCAATAATATCAACAATACCACCCAAAGGAGCTACAGACACAGCCACATGCAAAACAGGTTCAATTTGAGCCTCAACAACTGGGATCAATCCAAGTATACCTGTCGAGAAAAATAAGAGGGCGATTATCATGGCTGAGCCTGATTTCATGTTGTCACTTCCGAGGTATAATTAAGCAGTACCCCCATCCTAATAATGGCGTCGCAATCGGATGCGACATCTACGGTTGATTGGAGGCTGTTCTGTTGGCTGAAAAAATGCTATTCGAGGCAGAGAATCTTGCAGTGCGTTATCCTGGTGGTGAAGTTGCCCTACACAATGTTAACTTCAAAGTGAAGACACCCACTTTCATGGCCATTGTTGGACCAAACGGGTCTGGCAAGAGCACTCTTCTGAAGACCTCACTTGGAATGCTCAAACCAATCAAAGGCAAAATGCGGGTCATGGGCTATGATACTGTTTCTGAAAACAACAAGATTCGAAAATTGGTTCGATATGTTCCACAGAGAGATAGAATAGAACTCTCCGTTCCAATGAAAGTGAAAGATATTGCACTGATGGGCCGGCTACTGAAGAAATCACCTCCGCGATTTGCTCGAACAAAGGACAAGGATATTGCGAAGGCGGCCTTAAAGAAAGTCAATATGGACGATCTTTGGAATCGTGCGTTCAACGAGTTATCTGGAGGTCAACGGCAGAGAGTATTGGTGGCTCGAGCTCTTGCGAGTGAAGGTCCTATTCTAATGCTGGATGAACCTCTTGCAGGTACGGATGCTGAGAGTCAAACCCTAATCGTTGAGGCATTGGGAGAGTATCATAAAGAGAACAATGTGAACGTTGTAATGGTCACGCATGACTTGAACCCAATTCATTCAATTGTAAAAGATGTTCTCCTACTCAAGAACACAATCATTGGAGTTGGAACTCCGTGTGACATGATGGATCCTGAACTTCTTGTAAGGGTATATGGTCCATCTGCAAAGGTGGTTGAATATGCCGGACACAGATATTGTGTCACGCATGATACAGGAGTGGATCGCCATGATTGATGCTATCATTGCCGCTCTCTCCGCACCTTTTGTCCAGCGGGCGATATTTGGTGCCTTTCTGGTGGCAATTGTGGCTGCAACAAGTGGGACATTCCTTGTTTTTCGGGGATTATCTTTCATGACTTCTGGTGTGGCTCATGCAGCCTTGGGAGGTGCTGCACTCGGCCTCTTCCTTCAGCACTCTGGTATTGCTCCATGGTTCGATCCAATCCTAGGTGCCCTCTTGTTTAGCGTCTTTGTTGCTGTCGTTACAGGATATGCAGGTGAGAAGGGTATTGCCCAAAAAATGGAAGTAGCTGTTGGTGTTTCATTTGCACTTTCAATGAGCATTGCAGTTTTGTTGATGTACTATATACCTCCTACCGAAGTTCCCCAAATCTGGGGATATCTCATAGGAGACATTCTCTTACTTGATAATCTTGATTTGACTCTTCTAGCTATTACAGCAGCCTCTCTCCTT
>DAOWDY010000254.1 GCA_030638785.1 Candidatus Thorarchaeota archaeon | reverse complement strand
CCTAAATTGGATGTACACTTGGAAGAAAGAGAAACGGCAAAACAAAAGGGTCTCGAATTCGTATACATTGGGAATGTAGGAAAGCGAGGCTTGGAGGATACAGTTTGCACAAGATGTGGTACAGTATGTGTAGAACGATTGTCGATGTCATCGAGAGTTCTAGCTGCGGATAACAAAGGAAAATGCACCAGTTGTGGATATGACCTGGCAATTGACGCGAGAACAGGAAAGGGAGATTGAGATGATCACGTATAGAAATAGAACCGATGCCGGAAAGGTCTTGGCTCAAGAGTTGCAGAAGATCCGATTTGAAACCCGCCCGATAGTTCTTGCAATACCCAACGGCGGAATTCCGGTTGGGGTACAAATCGCAAAGTCATTGCATGCAGAGCTAGACGCCATCATTGTTAGAAAGTTGCAGGTTCCTGGAAATCCAGAAGCAGGATTCGGAGCACTGACCTCTCACGGTGCATTGCTACTCAATGAGAGGTTAGTTAGGTCAATTGGTCTGAAACAAGTGCAGATAGACATGGTGGTCAAACAGACAGAGGAACAGATAGAGAGAAGAAAGAATGATTATAGAGGTCTTGTAGGAAACGTCAATCCTTCTGAGAAAGATGTTATCCTTGTTGATGACGGGATTGCTAGTGGGTATACAATGCTGGCTGCTATTGAGTCCGTAAGAACTCTTGGACCAAATAGTATCATAGTTGCAGCTCCTACAGCCTCAGGGAGCGCAGCAGAACTTGTTGGTAATCAGGTAAGTGTTCTTGTTTGCCCCAGAATAGAAACCGGTTTCATCTTTGCTGTTGCCAATGCCTACGTGAAATGGTATGATGTGCCCGACAGCGAGGTCATTCTTGTTCTAGAGGATTACAGGAAAGAAGTATAGTCTTTATCACACCCTGTGCTATGAAGAAATTCAAGATATTCTCAGAGAAACTAAGGTGAGATTGTGAGAATAGCAGCTATTTCAGATGTCCATAGTCCCCGATATCTTAGTGAGTTCAAGAGCGCTCTAGAAAAATGTGAGAGTCCTGATATCTTTCTGCTTGCTGGGGATATGATCGACTCTGGAAAAATAGAAGAGTATAGCCACGTTGCTAATGCTATTACAAACCGTTTTGGGAAGGAGTTGCCAGTAATCGCCTGTTTTGGCAATGATGAACACGGAGCCCCTGTGGAATCTGTTCAGAAGATAGTGGGAGAGAGAATTACATTTCTTGATGGTGAGACCACTGTGATTTCCGATAAAGGGACGAATCTGGGGATTCTAGGAGTACCAGTATTGGATGTAGCTAACAGTCCTCAAGATAGCAGTCTTGAAGAGATATTCGAGAACAGGATACAATATCTTGCACAGCGTCTTGGAGAGTTGAAGAGAACCTGCGACCGTTCAATCGTTCTTCTACATTATAGCCCCCTCTCAGCAGAGACCTATCCCGTATCGTTTTCATGGTGGGTCTCAAACACCTTCAAGGAAGCTCAACCTGATTTGGTAGTTCATGGTCATATCCACTATGCAACGAACCCGGACATCAGAATTGGGATTACTAGGGTCATCAATGTAGCATTCCCATCCACGGAAAAAATCACTGAGGTTTTCTTCTAAAAGAATTCTTTGTTTCGATTATTTGGTTGCGCCGAAGATGCTTCTTTTATTGAGTTTAGACCTTCCATTTCTTGGTATTTGAATGAACAAGGCTCACAAACGTATCGTCATCGGTATTTCTCTCATAGTCTTAGTTGCAGCGGGGATAATGATCCCCCTTGCTTTAATACCACAATCGATGCAAGTCGAATTAGTAGAACTAGCAGAGATTGATACAGGAGGCTGGGCTGGTGCAGTTGTTGTCGAGAATGATATCGCATATGTTTTGGATTTAGGGGAACCAACACCAAGAGGTCTTGTGCTTATCGATGTCAGTGACCCCTCGAACCCCGTTGAATTGGGATCCTTGGAGGATGAGGATTTTCCAATCAAACTCGATGTTGAAGGCGATATCGTATACGTGGCAGACCAGTTCGGTTCATTGCGGATAATTGATGCGAGCGATCCTACTAACCCAGTCCAGATTGGAGAGTACGTTAATAGTGGTGAAACCTATGATGTCCAAGTAATAGGGGACATCGCCTACGTTGCAGACTTGAGCGAGGGGCTCATCATACTCAATGTTAGTGAACCATCAAGTCCTGAGGTGCTGGGCCAATATTCGATACTCGGAGCCTGTATACAATTACATGTGGCTAATGATCTTGTCTATGTGGTTGACCACAGAAATGACAACACAGGATTGAAAGTCGTCAATGTTAGTGATCCTGAACACCCATTCCAGATTGAGTCATACATGCCAGATGATGTGGATCTTTGTAATCCCTTTGTTTTAGGAGACTACATCTATGTCGGGAACCATGGAACTGGACGTGGGGAACTCCAGATTCTTGATGCAACAGACCCTACTGATATCACACAAGTCGGAATATTCGATAACGGTGGATATATGAACTCAGTCTTTGTCGTTGGAACAATGGCATATGTTTCATTCTATGAACGTGGACTGATTGTGATAGATGTGAGTGATCCAGAAAATCCCACTTTCGCCGCGAGCTGGGGGGATGGCAAGGAAGGGGCGGGGGATGTTGTAGTAGTTGACGACATCGTGTTCCTGACAGAGGATGGTGGGGGATTGACTATCCTTCAGGTTACACTGAATGTATAATACTAAAATCAGGGACGTACATCTATAATAATGGGCAAACAGTTTGAACACTATAGAACTAGACAAGATTGATGTTCGTGTCATTCGTGAAGGAATCCTACAGAAACGAGAAGAGAACGGTGTGAGATGCCTTACCTGTGCTCATAAGTGTCTTATTTTTGATCGCGAGACAGGAATATGTGGAACACGGGTAAATGTTGATGGTTCAGTGAAGACACTTGTCTATGGTAACATCTCATCAATCAACAATAATCCTATCGAGAAGAAACCTTTCTTCCACTTTGCTCCAGATACGATGGCATTCACGGTAGGCAGTTGGGGCTGTAATGCATCTTGCGGGTTCTGCCAGAACTACAGCATATCAAAACAGAAACCTACTGGTGAAGTCACACGATATATGAGTCCAGAACAATTCGTGAGTTCAGCCCAGACAAGAGGAGCTCATGGGACATCCATCTCGTTCAGTGAAGCCGCTACGCTCATGCTCGAGTGGAATATTGAGGTGTTCAAGCTAGCTAAGGAGAGAGGGATGTACAATACCATCGTGACAAACGGGCATATGACACCTGAGGCTCTGGATCTTATTGTTAATGCAGGACTTGATGCTGCTAATGTGGATATCAAGGGATGCGAACCTCAGGTACGAAAGGTATGTGGGATATGCTTGCAACTGGTGTTGGATAACATTATCCATATGAGAGAGCGTGGTATCCATGTGGAGCTGACTACTCTTGTCGTGCCGGGTCTTAGTGATGACATGGATTGTCTTGAAAGCATTGCTTCATGGATTGTGGAGAACACTGACAAAAAGACTCCCTGGCACATCAACAAATATTATCCTGCATACAAGTACACCAAACCATCCCCACCACTGAAGTTCCTGCTAGATGCAAGAGAGATGGCCAAGGAAAAGGGTCTGGAGTTTGTGTACATTGGCAATGTCAGGAGAAAGGGGTTAGAGGATACTGTTTGTCCCAGATGTAACACTGTTTGCATAGAACGCTTGGCACTAACATTCAGGATTCTTGCTGTGGACAGAAAAGGAAAATGTGCGAATTGCGGATATGATGTAGCTATCAACTTTCAAATAAAAAAGGGTGAAACTGATGATCTCATACAGAGATAGAACAAAAGCAGGACAGGTCTTGGCTCGAGAGTTGAATAACATTCGATTTGAAACGCGTCCAGTAGTCATTGCAATACCCAATGGTGGCATACCTGTTGGAGTGGAGATTGCAAAGTCATTGCATGCAGAGCTGGATGCGATTATAGTGCGAAAGCTGCAGGTACCGGGAAATCCAGAAGCTGGATTCGGAGCGCTGACCTCTCAGGGTGTATTATTGCTCAACGAGAGTTTGGTGAGATCAATAGGATTGAAGCAGATACAGATAGATTCGGTTGTCAAGCAGACTCAGGGACAGATTGAGAGAAGAAAGGCTGATTATCGAGGTCTTGTGGGAATCGTTGATCCTTCCGAGAAGGATGTCATCCTTGTTGATGATGGGATTGCAAGCGGATATACCATGATGGCCGCCATCGAGTCTGTAAGAGGTCTTGCACCCAATAGCATCACAGTCGCAGCCCCAACCGCCTCAGAGAGTGCCGCGCATCTTGTTGGTGATGAGGTAAGTGTTCTTGTTTGCCCCAGAATAGAAACCGGTTTCATCTTTGCTGTTGCCAATGCCTATGTGAAATGGTATGATGTGCCCGACAGCGAGGTCATTCTTGTTCTAGAGGATTACAGGAATGAAGTATAGTCTTTATCACACCCTGTGCTATGAAGAAATTCAAGATATTCTTAGAGGAACTAAGGTGAGAACGTGAGAATAGCAGCTATTTCAGATGTCCATAGTCCTCGATACCTTAGTGAGTTCAAGAGCGCCTTAGAGAAATGTGAGAGTCCTGATGTCTTTCTGCTAGCTGGAGATATGATCGACTCTGGAAAGATAGAGGAGTATAGAAACATCGCGGATGCCATTACGAATCGTTTTGGGGAGGAGTTGCCAATAGTCGCCTGTTTTGGCAATGATGAACACGGAGCCCAAGTAGAGTCTGTTCAGAAGATGGTGGGAGAGAGAATTACATTTCTTGATGGTGAGACCACTGTGATTTCTATTAGAGGGACGATTCTGGGGATTCTAGGAGTACCAGTATTGGATGTAGCTAACAGCCCACAAGATAGCAGTCTTGAAGAGATATTCAAGAATAGGATACAATATCTTGCACAGCGTCTTGGAGAGTTGAAGAGGACCTGCGATCGTTCAATCGTTCTTATGCATTATAGTCCCCTCTCAGCAGAGACCTATCCCGTATCGTTTTCATGGTGGGTTTTAAACACCTTCAAGGAATCTCAACCTGATTTAGTAGTTCATGGTCATATCCACTATGCGACGAACCCGGACATCAGAATTGGGATTATTAGAGTCATCAATGTAGCATTCCCATCCACGAGAAAAATCACTGATATTCCCTTCTAACAGAAATCTTTGTTTCGATTATTTGGTTGCGTTGAATATGCTCCTTTTATTGAGTTTAGACCTTCCATTTCTTGGTGTTTGAATGGACAAGACTCACAAACGTATCGTCATCGGTATTTCTCTCATAGTCTTAGTTGCAGCGGGGATAATGATCCCCCTTGCTTTAATACCACAATCGATGCAAGTCGAATTAGTAGAACTAGCAGAGATTGATACGGGAGGCTGGGCGGGTGCAGTTGTTGTTGAGAATGATATCGCTTATGTTTTGGATTTAGGGGAACCGACACTAAGAGGTCTTGTACTAATCGATGTCAGTGACCCCTCAAACCCGACTGAGCTGGGACGTTTTCAGGGCGATTATTTTCCCATGAAGTTGGATGTATCAGGAGATATCGTATATGTTGCAGACCGGGTTGGATCATTATTGATAATTGATGCAAGTGATTCTTCCAACCCAGTACAGATTGGAGAGTATACTGCTAGTGGTGAAACGATGGATGTTCAAGTGATTGGCGACATCGCCTATGTAGCTGATTGGAATGAAGGACTCAAAATACTCAATGTCAGTGACCCATCAAATCCTGAAGAGCTGGGACATTATACTATCTACGGAGCTTGTACGCAATTACATGTGGCCAATGATCTTGCATATGTGATTGACCACAGAAATGATAACACAGGAATAAAGGTAGTCAACATAAGCAACCCAGAGCACCCAATCCTGATTGAGTCATACATGCCAGATGATGAGGACCTCTGGAACCCTATCGTCTTTGGGGACTACATCTATACTGGGAATCATGGAACTGGTGGAGGTGAACTCCAGATTCTGGACACCAGTGACCCTACGGATATTGAGTTGGTGGGTATATTCGATAATGGGGGCACTATCAATTCCATATTTGTTTCGGGAACTATCGCTTACGCTGCAGATTTTGAACAAGGACTAGTATTGATAGATGTCAGCGATCCCGAGAATCCGTTTCTCATCACCATTCTCGAAGGACATTCAGAGGGACGTGATGTCTTTGTGGTTGACGACCTCATCTTCCTTACGGAAGATGGTGGAGGTTTGACAATTATTCAGGTTAACAAGGTCTAAATATCCACCACAAGAAAATTCGACAGATTGATTTAGAGCCTGTCAAAAAAGTTAGTGAAAATTGGTTAAATATCTAGTAATCCAAGTACATACAGGTATTGAAAATGAATTCCGAATCTGAAAACGTGTTGAAGGCTCTGTCGAGCTCAACACGTCGAACAATCATGAGGCAGATCTCAGAGAAGGGTAGTGCTACCTATACTGAGATCATGCAAGTACTGGGTCTTGATCCTTCCCTTATGAGCGGCAAGTTCAACTATCATCTGAAAGAGCTCAATGAGGCGGGATTAATTGAAAAAACGAACGGTGAGTACAAGATTACTGATCTTGGACAACGGGCATTGATCCTTGTCGATCAAGTAGCCAAGGATGTCAAGATTGACAGATATGGTGTCCTTTCAGCAGTAATGTCGATGAGCCCAACAAAGGAGTTCTCACTTTTCGCTAGTCAAATGGGAATTATGCTTGGATTCATGATGACCCTACTCTCGGTCATCCCACTAGTTCTTAACTGGGGGACGTGGAATGCTATATTCTGGATCTCAGGCATCGTGTTCATCACAGTGTTGAGTGCGGCTCTTATTTCGACTGTGAAGTTCTTCTCGATTGTCACAAAGTACAAGCTTGGGATTTCGATATTCGTTTTTATGTCGTCCAACTGGTTCTTTATCAGGTCAGCAAATAGGAACAGATTCCTCATTATCACAGTGTTTGCAATTGGAGTCTTTGTTTCAGGAGCTCTTGCATTCCTTCTCCCAATCTCAGGGGAGTTTGCATACTTCTCATTTCAATGGTACCAATTCTTCGTTCCTGCTATCACTACGGGAGTCTTGACGATTTGGCTGTTCCTCACAACCAGAAGAAGAGCTCGTAAGTTGGAGGAGATGAATAATGAGCAATGAAGACACTCCAGAAGAAGTAGACCGTGTGTTAGAATTGCTCTCGAATCCCCTGAGTAGATATATTCTTTCAGTATTAGCAGGAGTCAATCCTGGAACCTATACTGGAGAGATTGCTGCTCAGAAGGATTTCTCCCAAGATGATGTAGACCAGTCCTAATTTAGATGATGGCTCATTGCGTCGATATTGCTGCTTTAAATATCATCTCTGAAAGAATCCTTGATACCGGTTCAATGAAGGGATGTATATTGAAGTATCATGGTATAGCAATGAGCCTTTTCCTAATTTTTATCATCAGCATAACTTCTACGTCGACTCCTGTAGAGGCCTTGCAAGATGCAGTAACGCCTCCCATTAGAGGGTCACACTCTATGGCATATGATCCTCACAACGAGGTCACCGTTCTGTTCGGAGGTGTGTCCTCCGAGGGAGGACTTCATGCACTTGGTGATACTTGGTTGTACTCCTACTCAACGAATACGTGGACT
>DAOWDY010000220.1 GCA_030638785.1 Candidatus Thorarchaeota archaeon | reverse complement strand
TCCTCATAGACGCCCTCGTCAATCTGTTTCTCTACTTCCTGTAGTTTCTCTAGTTTTGCAGTCTGCTTCCCTAGATTTGTGAGCGTGCTCTTAAGATGCAAATCACCCTGAAAGCCCCTCAGCTCACTTCTTCGTCCTTTGGATATATCAAAGGCTCTCCGAAGATTTTGAGCTCGCGTTGTTAGTAATTCTTTATCTGCATGCTTTAGCTCAAGTGCTTGCCTAGTAGAACTGATCTCCTGAAGTAGTTGATCTAATTCTGCATCTAGAACACGGAGCTCAGACTCCGCAAAGAGGATGGCCATAGATTCGGGGTCCATCCCTTTAATGTTGAAATGAAAATCAGGGTAGGAGAATGAAGGTGAGTCCTCCTCTATTTCATCGTCATCATCTCGTAGGAAGTCAGGAAGTGATGAACTAGATGACTCTTCAGTGTCTTCGTTTAGTACTGCTTCTAAATCAGCATGTAATGGTTTTCCACACGCTTTACAAAATCGACCGTCAGGTACTTCGAGCTCACATGACGGGCAAACGACCAGGTCGTCGGACACAGAATCCCCCACAGTATAGATACATCAGGTATGTGGCGGGTATACCGCCCTCTTATTGTAGATTATTACGTCAATGATGCAAGTCTCGAAGCAACTTGATCCAATTTGTCTTTTGAAGTCACAATTGAATCAGCGCCATAGGTCGGCAAGACTTTCAATTCTTCAACCAGGAGAGCAATAGCCTTTACGGCATCAATCTCCTTTTGGTCTATAGACCCGTCAGGAAATGTAAGAGATGCTTCGAGCCACTTTTCCTTGGTTTCATCCGACGGAAAGAGACAGTATATGTAATCGTCAGTACTACAGATGAAAGAAGGAGTGTTCTCCCAGGCTTGTGCAAGTAAAGCACCAAAGGTCTTTGCATTTTCAGCCTTATCAGCCATCAAGTATCACCATCATCGGATAGATGAGATAATTGGCATTCTGTATCCCAGCCTTATGACCTTTTCTCACACATGTACAACGTCACACATTGCGTTTCCATTATGGCTTATGCCAGATGAAGGAATAGTATACAATCTCTCCAGATTCCTTCACCGTAGCAATGATGAATTTCTTACGGACACTAGTGGCTAACCGTCCAGCACGTACAATATCGAGGGGAACAACACCTTTCCGCTGAGGAATAATATGTACTAATAGAGGAGCATGGTCTTTTCCAGGACCATGTTCATAAACAGCAAAATCAGTTCCAAACTTCAATCCCGGACGGACAACATATCCACGTTTTCGAAGCTGAGTATACACCATTAATCGGTCTTCGAAATCCTCAGATAATTCAGATCCTCGTTCCACAATGTCACTTTGGGATAGATTGTTCTTGCTCTTTGCCTCTCGTACAACTAAGAACCCAGCCTGAATCAGGTAGGCGCATTCAATCAGGGACAGCTCAAGGGGCTTGTCAAATTCTGCACTCTTTGGTTTCCGGATACCAACAGGTTGTCCAAAGTAACCATTCGAATACAATTTGCTACCTTCATCTGAGTTCCAAACAATAGCCCTATCGATAACAAGTTCTGCAGAGGCAGGTTCCAGTAGGGAAGACAATGTAAGGCACCTATATTATGTATTGAGAGTTAATGAGAGGCTACGTATGGTTATTGCAGCATCTTCACTGAAGTTAGCCATATCCTCCATCATGTTGAGGAAGTCACGAAATCTAAGTAGGGTTCCAACTTCAATATCGGCATGATACAACATAGAGAAGATTTCTCTCATCAACACGTCAATCTTCTTCTCAATGATGCAAATCTCATCTGCTTTCTTCATTGATGTTTCCATGTTAATGGATAGAAATCGAACTGCTTCTTTTTGTTCTGTCACTATCTCAAGAACTGCAGAACCAACCTCGCTAATCTTCGTCTTCAAATCACCAGTGGGTGTCCATGGGCCAATAGTTGCTGCAAGATGATATGCTGCAATCTCTGCACCATCAACAAGTTTGTCATTATAATGAACAAGTCGTAAAAGATCCTCGCGCTGCATCAGAGAATTGGCCTTGGCAAGCTCTATGAGAATTTGCCGCTTGAGTTCGTCGCCCTTCTCTTCCATTTCGGTAATTTTCTTCAATTCAGAAGGATCAATTGCCTTGTTTGTATCTAACCACTCTGTTAGACCATTCACAACGATTCTGATGGCAGACATAGTAATTCGAAAGTGTTCCTCTAGCATCTGAGCAATGTTACTCAGTTCAGATGTTAAAAAACGACCGTTGTCCAAGACCATGTACTATCCTCTCGCTCGTTGTCCACTTTGGAGTAGATTTAAGTTTATGGTAGAACGCTCTGACCTTGAGGATTTCAATGGAACTCTGGCAGATTATAGTTGCTCTGATTCAAGGTTTAGTGGAGTGGTTACCCATAAGTAGCGAAGGGCAAGCCATCCTCTTTGCCTACAACTTCACCACCATTCCTCCAGAGGCATTGATTCCCCTAGTAGTATGGCTCCATCTGGGTACAGCACTTGCAGTTGTTGTTCGATATCCAAGGACAATCCTTGATGTTATCATGCTCAAAGACCGTACTTTGTTTAGACACCTACTCATTGCAACGATTTGTACAGGCATTACTGCCCTGCCGCTGTATTTTGTGCTGAAAAGCAGTATCACACATTTCAATGGTGAGATAATCAATATCCTAGTAGGTGCACTTCTTCTTATCACGGCTCTTGTTCTTTATCTTCCTACACGCACTTCTGAGGAAGAAATAGAATACTTGGAAACATCTAATCGAACAGCAGCAGTAACAGGTCTGGTTCAGGGATTCTCAGTATTACCGGGTCTAAGCAGGTCAGGGGTTACAGTTTCTTCATTACTTATGCAACGAGTGGATAAAGAAACTGCATTGAAATTCAGTTTTCTAATGAGCGTGCCCGCAGTTCTTGCTATATTTACCATCGAGGCTCTTACTGGAGGTGCTGCAATGCCTGCAATAGCTCCCCTTGATCTATTATTGATTGAAGCTATCGTGTTCATTGTTGGACTTGCGTCAATGGAATTCCTTCTCCGATTAGCCAGGAGAGTGAGTTTCTGGAAACTTTGTCTGGTACTTGCGCTTGTAGCAATCCTATTTGGAATACCTGCGTTATTCTGAACGTTTCTGGAACATGATAGCTATTGGTGCATTCGCCTTTCTCCATTCCGCAAGTTTACCCTCATAGTTGAGAGGAATTGGATGTCTTCCATGGTTTCCGACTATCATGAACAGCGTATCTTCTCTCGCCTGACGTAGTAATACTTTGATCCAGTTATCTGTACGCTTGACAATCTTCTCAAGCAGGGTTTTTGGAGGTGTTCTATGACCGTATTGGGCATATAGACTCTCGAAGTCTAAAAAGTGAAGCATCAAGAGCTCACTACGAAAGATGTGTTTTGTAGACTCGATATACGTATTCATATCATCCCTGACGGTTACCGTATATCCAGGATTATATCCGAGTTCTTCCATGTCATCCTCACGACAAACAACTCGCACGAATTTTCCGAAGTCTTTGGCATAATCTAAGAGATGAAATCCACCCACTTTCGACCCTGTCAGAATCCTCTGGGTCAAGGGTATGGCATATGGGTCATCAGTCTCGATTACTGCAATTGCTTCAAGATTCTTGATTAGTGCCTCAGGTTTGTAAACAACAGCCTCAAACAGTCCAAAATTATCCAGAAAGACGATTACCATTGCTCTAGGGTTAAACTTGAGTGTTATTTCCACATTGGGGTCAGGTAGCCCTACCGGTGTTTCAATACCCAGTAGTTTGAGAATCGTGGCAGGTAATTCCATTGCAGACGTTCGAATTTGTGGGAATGACATACAAGTTTCCTTCTTTCAGATATGCGTATTTACGTTACTATTACAAATGGTGTATGACTATCTTCTGTTAAGGGCTTTTCACAAACGCAGTACCAAGTGTTTTCTTGTCCTCAAGGAAGGATTAATAGAGATACAGGAGGGTCACGACCGTGATTCTCCATGAGTGGCTTAATAGATATTATCGAGAACGACGGCATCAAGTTCATCCTTAGTGGTGGAAAAGGTGGTGTAGGAAAAACAAGTGTTGCAGGGGCTCTTGCAGTTCTCTCTGCTCAAAGAGGATTACGAACCCTTGTGCTTTCAACAGACCCAGCACATAGTCTGAGTGATAGTTTTGACCAAGACCTCTCAGGCGGCGAGATCATTCCAATAAAGGGTTTTGAAAATCTCTGGGGAATGGAGATTAATACAGAAAAGGGAATGGAAGAGTTTCAGAAGAACCTTGGAGAAGGCGCTGCAGGTCCAGATATGGCAATGGCGTCCTCACTGCTCGGTGATGTAGGTGGAATGTCACCACCGGGCTCAGACGAGGCAATGGCATTCGGTAAAATTCTCGAGTTTATTGAAGATTCATCATATGATCGTGTAATCTTCGATACAGCACCAACGGGACATACTCTCAAACTTCTAGAACTACCAGAACTCTTGGATAGCTGGTTAGGTAAGATTCTGACTCTCAGACAGAGATTAGGATCCATGATGTCTGGGCTTCGATCCATGATGGGAGGGGCTGAACAGGAAGATAATGCATGGGAGATGCTTCAAGTTACAAAGGAGAAGATTCGTGCTGCAAGGATTGAGTTGTCTGATTCCGAAGTCACGCAGTTTGTAGTAGTATCTATTGCAGAAGCAATGTCAGTTTTTGAAACTCAGCGACTTCTAGGGAGTTTGAACTCGTGGAATATTCCCGCAACAAACCTCATCATCAACCAGCTAATTCCGGCTAATCCAGATTGTCGATTCTGTTCTTCACGAAGAAACATGCAGCAGACAAATCTTGTTGACATTCGGGACCTCTTCAACGACCTTCATATTACAGAAGTTCCACTTTTCGAAACGGAGATAAGAGGAATCGAGGGCCTAACAGAATTAGGTAAGATACTGATAGGAGAGAAATAATCAGTGCGCCGCAAATATAGACAGAAACTCATCTCAGCCTTATTCATAGTCCTATTCCTAGCTTCGCTTGCAGCGGCAGCCTATCTAATATTCAAAGGCTAGAAAAAATTAGACGCCTTTGACTCGCTTTACAACGGGAGGGCGAATCTTGTATAGAATTCGACCACCACAGTAGGGGCATTTGACTCCAGGCAGGGTCTTGAGCCCTTCTGGAGTGACTTCAGTTTTGCAGGTGTGACAGACATAGACCATGAAGGGAACCTCATTATTGTATGTTCACTATTGAACAAGTTCAGACCCATTGTTAGGCATATGAAGTTTTTCTTCCGACCGTTATTCTTGGCTTGAAACAGATTGTCCTAGGAGAAGACCGGGACTAAGAATGTCCGTTACTTGAACATCAAGAAGAGTTCCAGCAGAATATCCACCCTCAACAGTCATGAGTGGGCCTTCTGAGAGGGGGTAAACCATTGTGTAACCATGTCGCTCCCATGATGGTTCAGCTGCGATTCCTCTAATGACAAGTCCTACATAGTTCTGTTTTCTCTCACTGTTTATTCGATTTGCTTCTTCTCGGAGTCGTTCCGCAAAAGGATTACCAGAAGATGGAGCTGGAAAAGCTGTAAATGCGGAATTAGGAAGAGGTCGAAAACCGTAGAGAATGATTCGTTCTGCGCCTGCATCTGCTACATTCCTCATAATCCTAATTGACTCCTCCACACTCTCGGCGGTTTCTCCTGGAAGACCATAGATGAAATAGACGTATGGAGTCATTCCAAACTCTCGAGCCAATTGTATGGACCTTACAACATCTTGGGGCGAGCCACATTTTCCAATCTGATGTGAGTGGCTCTCTGATCCTGTCTCTAATCCAATATTGGGAGAAGTTGATGGGAGGATTTCAGATAAGGCTCGAGCTACATCCTCAGAAAAGAGACACGCCTTCATATTCTCTATCGCTAGATAAACCTCTCCAGATGCAACCTGGGGAAGATCTGTTATCCGCTTTAAAAGATGAACAATCTCGGGAATGTTAGCTTCAGGCTCACAAGGTATGGAAAGGGGTAATCCTTCTCTCATATAATCTAGGAAATCAGGCGCCTCCAGAACGATTCTATGCACCCCTAGGTTCAGAAGTTCCTCAATTTCTCGGACAATGCTGCCTGCTGGTCTACTTCTTGGTACCCCCCATACTGAAGGAACACTACAGAATCCACATCCAGGAGGAATCTCTTCGGGGCAGTCCATTCTGATTGCAGGATCTGGGGAATCGCAACCCCCACAATCGCTACATTCACGACCATCTGGTAAGCGAAGAGTAGTTCGTCGGAAATTCGAACACCCACGGACGGTTTCAATGTACACTCTGCTTGCTTGGTATGCAGGATAGTCGACAATTCTTGTGGCAGAGGGATTAAACCGGTTCCAGAGATCCTTTTGTGGAATTAGGGATCTTGCTAGAGTGATATGCGGTCCTGATTTATCTTTGTAGCCAATACCAGCGATTGCGGAAAGATCGACCTTTCCATTAAGATAT
This sequence comes from Candidatus Thorarchaeota archaeon, assembly GCA_030638785.1. Taxonomy (GTDB): domain Archaea; phylum Asgardarchaeota; class Thorarchaeia; order Thorarchaeales; family Thorarchaeaceae; genus MP5-2226. The sequence continues at coordinate 14,455 of DAOWDY010000220.1, read as the reverse complement.
CCTTGGCTAATGAGATCATGGAGTGTTTCTTCTCCTTCTCCAATCACAAGCACGTTGGGTTTTATTTCCTTTAACACAGGAATTGGATCCGATGCTATTGGGCCACCCAACAGAACTTTACCCTTCGATTTGTTTTTTCTCCACAGAGAGATTATTTGTTTGACAATTGGTTTGTCCATTGACATAGCACTTACTGCGAGGTGGTCGAATCTTCTAATCTTCCCTGGAGTCTGAATGAGAGCCTCAACTCTAGTAATCCTGCAATTCACCCCAAGAGTTTCTAGTACGCCCGCAACTGAGCGAGGACCACATCCGATCGAGTCCCGTGAACTACGTCGTTGTCCGGTACCAGCACTCAGCGCGTCGACAATAAGAACATCATCAGTCATTGGACAGTAGAATCTAAGACAATCTATCTCTTTACTGTTGTCAAAATGCCCTTTAGAATACTTTAAGACACAACTTATATGGGGCTCACAGCACTATTGTAATTAGCATAGTGCTAAACTAACTATCAGGAGTAAGTTACTTAGTGTCTGATGAAGGCGGAATTTGTTCAAACTGCGGCCTCCCTGTAGACCTCTGTGTCTGCGAGACAATCGCACAGGAAGAGGCGCGAATAACTGTGAATATCGAACGACGAAAATGGGGCCGACTTTATACGGTCATTGAAGGTTTTGACAAGACTATTGATTTAGGCGAACTTGCGTCGAAACTGAAGACAAAATTGGCTTGTGGTGGTGCTGCAAAGCATGGCCATGTTGAACTTCAAGGAGATCATAGAGCTATGATTATTGTTGTTCTTTCCAAGCTTGGGTTCCCAGAAGAGCAGATTGCTGTGGACTGGACTTTCCAACGAAGAGGAAGAAGATAGTCTCTTAGTTCTGGCGGAATTGATTCCCATATCAGAGGGATTATCCGCCTACAAATTTAGGAATCTGAGGAGATTAGGACATCGACATAGTGTCTATTCCTAGTTTCCTTACAATCTCTTTGTAGCGGTTGCGGACCGTTACCTCAGTGACTCGAGCCACTTCTGCAATCGCTCTCTGGGTCCGACGCTCATCGAGCATGATTGAAGCTACATAGATAGCTGCTGCAGCAAGACCAAGAGGGTCTCGACCAATAGTGAGCCCAATAGCACGACTTTGTTTGAGAATCTCAACCGTTCTCAGTTGAACAGTACTTGAGAGAGAAAGCTCTGTCGCAAACCTTGAGATGTAATCAATTGGGTTTGATAGAGGAATCCGAATGTTAAGCTTCCTGAGCAAAAGACGGTAACATTGACCTAACTTCTTCTTATCAACTCGCGATGCATCAGCAACCTCGTCAAGTGGACGTGGCTTGAGTCGGATTCGACATGCAGCATAAAGTGTCGCTGCTACCATAGCCTCTATTGAGCGACCTCGAACTAGTTTCTTGATAATCGACTTCCTATAGAGAAGTGCAGCTAGTTCTCGTATTGGTTTTGGAATACCTAACTGAGAGGAGAGCCTCTCAAGCTCGGACATTGCCTGAGCAAGGTTTCGATCCAACGAACTATGAACACGAGATCTAATCTGCCATTTACGTAACCGATAGATTTCAGACCGCCGTGTTGGACTAAGCTTCCTTCCGGAGTGGTCGCGATCTCTCCAGTCAATGATTGTCGAGAGACCCTTGTCGTGTACAGTATAGCGCATTGGGGCTCCAACTCTACTTCGAGCATCAGATTCCTCTGAACTAAATGCTCTCCACTCAGCACCTGTATCGATCCGATGGTCTGAGAGAACCAAGCCACAATCGCCACATACCCTCTCCCCTCGAGTAAGGTCCTCTACAAGAGTTTTTGACCCACAATCAGTACATGTTGGATCGATATCTGATGATTGTGTTGAATTCTTCCTTGGCGTTGCACCGCCCAATTGATCCACGCATTCTCCTCCTAACAGTGAGAGCTGGTGTATTGCTGCCAGAAATCGAGGAAGAGTCATAGATATAGAAGACAGACTCCCGAGCCCACGCTCTCTTATTCCGAGAATATGCTTTTAATAATTGTGGGAAAGTGAACTTTTATGCGACAAATCACGAAGTACCAAATTTGAGTAGTTTACTCATATCATGTGGTCTGAATTCGGCTAGTTTCAGTGATGATCACGGTGTGTTCGTGTTGTGCGACAAACTCTCCCTTCTCTTCTGCAAGAATGTTGTGTCCTATGAGGGCACCGTTTTGTCCAAGCTCGCGAATTGCCATCTTCATTGGAGCATGACCCATTCTCTCTGCAATCCATCGCTCCGCAAATGGAAACTCACCATATTCTTTACGAGCAATACCCAAGAATTGCTTTGAGCCCTTGAACCTGACAGGGACTCTAACAGGTAGAAGTTGATAGATGACAGGATTGGGAAGATCTGATACGTTTCCAGAACCAGTTGATGCAAAGGTCTCAATGGCATAGACTTCACCTTCTTCAACAAGAACCTCGGACTTACCCGAAACACAAGGAACCTGCTTTTCGCTATGGAGTTCGTATTCATCCATCTGATGCCCCGAGAGCTGTTTGATTGGTTTGAATCCAGCACTTACAATAGTATCCTCAATTAGGGCACCGATAGTATTCAGCTTGGCTCCTGGACGCATCATCTTAATTGCAACAGTAGTAGCAGCCTCTGCAGCCTTGACGAGTGCTTCATGGTCTGGATTAAGTGCAATTGTAAAAGCGGAGTCGGAAATACACCCGTCAATATGTGCTCCAACGTCTACTGTGACGAGATCACCTTCTGCAATCACAGTTTCATCATCTAGTGGTGAGGTATAGTGTGCTGCAACATTGTTTAAGGCAACATTGCATGGAAAGGCAATTCCTGTTGCTTTCTCAAGAATGTGTTTCTCAGTTGCCTGAACAATATCAAGAACCTTTGTTCCAGGTTGTACCATCGGTCGTGCAATATCTAAGGCCTCTCGGGCAACAATTCCTGCACGCTTCCATTTATCCCATGGATCTTCAGATTCTTCGGTTTTTGCTTTGTCCTTGGATTTTTCATCGGCCACTATCTTCACCTTGAACTATTCTCCGCTGCTCGTGCAAAGACACATAAAATTGACGGAATGGATGAACTCAGGTGTATATGCATTCATGAGAGGGTTTGACCAATCTGTCGAGCGACTTTACTCAACATAAAGAAGAGATATCCAAGGTTGACCTTGCGGTTGGTAAGTACAGCAAGGATCGCATCCTCACCAGCACCTCCAATGATAACGTATCCATTATCACCCTCAATAAGCATTCTAACAAGCGGGCCTCTTTTCAATTCCTTGAAAACTTTGGCAGTGGCCATCTGAATCTGTGTTGTTCTCCCAGCTATGACATCTTCATGGGGGATGACACCCTCAGTCAGGCTTTCCGGGTAGTGTGAGCAAATCGTCAGGCCCTGAGACCTAGAAATAATGAGGGCTGCTTGGACGTTTCCCTGAGAGGCTCTACTTAAATCTTCAAGCAGGCCAGTCAGAATCTCAGTCTTCGAAGACACGGTATAATCCTCCCTAGGCAGGGTTATCGTCTTTTTATAGTGACTACTATTTAAACTTGAGCAGTTCGAATACATTTCAATACTAAACCCGTTTGGCACCTGCAGCTTTCAATCCTTCAACTCTTTTCTTGAGTCCAGCACCCTTGTCCTCAACTGCATATTTCTCTACATAAGTACCCTGAACGACAATAGAAGCACCAGCCTCTATACCACGAACTACATCTTCAACAGTATTGAAACCACCGCCAGTTATGACAGGGATGTCAGCATACTGTGTAATCATGGAAATCATAGGGCTTGGAACACCTCCACCCTCTGCACCACTTCCTGCCTCAAGATATACCAGTTTGAAACCCATCAGTTCTGCTGCTAGTGCATACATGAGGGCTATCTTTGGCTTGTCCCTTGGGAATGGTTTCGCATCGCCAACCCAAGCGGCAGTCTTTCCAGGAGCTACCATGAGATATGCCATTGGAATGGTTTCAATCTCACTCATCTTGATTCCAGGTGCACCAAGAGCTTGCGCCCCAATAATCCAATAGGGGTTTGTGCTATTGAGAAGGCTCATGAAGAACATTGCATTTGCGTGTTTTGAAACACCAGTGATATTACCCGGAAATAGGATTGTAGGGATATCAACTGCATCAGTCATGGCTTTTACAGATTCATCGATATATCCGAATATAGTGCTTCCACCAATCATGATTGCATCAGTGCCAGCCTTCTCAGCTACGACTGCAGTATCAATTACTTCTTGTAGATTGGTTGATAATGGATCAGGATCTAGAAGTGTGAAATGAAGAGCACCATCACTCGCTAACTTCTCTGTAATGTATTTCCAGACCTTGCCCGACATGAAATGACCTCCACGGGTAACAGGCTGGAGTGAGAACCGGCTTTTTTACGCTTTGGGTAAGAATCTCCAGCTAAGTTAATCGCAGTTTGGGGACGAAGCGCCCAGTCCGTTTCATATATTCACGGTACGCACCACCAAAATGATGAAGGAGATGCTCCTCTTCGCTACGGGCTACAATATAGTAACCCCATATCCCAACTAGCACGACAATGGTCACTAATGTTGGTAAGAGTAGACATAGACCTATGAAACAAAGAAAATAGGATGTGTATGATGGATGTCTAATCCGTGAGTAGGGTCCTGTGGTCACCAGTCTATGTTCTTCTCTCATCGCCCATGAGGCAGCCATTTCCTGCCGTACATTACGTGACCACCCATGAAGGAAGATTCCCAGAAGCATCAGAATCAATCCGAGAATCCAAATTGACCCGGGCAGTATGAATAATGGAATCAGGAATTGCAGCTCTAAGAATTCTATATCAAAGACCCACGCAAGGGGAAACAGAAGAACAAGAAAGAATGATAGAAGTGTGGACACCGTAACTGCTGCCATGGCTAAGCTGGGAATTGCAACTGATGGTTCCCTGAAACGAGTCTTCCCGCTCACCTTTGCCTTCTTTCGGTCCAAGTAGATATGTAGAAGAACATCAATCCCTGCAACACTCCCTATGATTGGTCCTGCTATAGAGAAATCAACCATGCCTACTCAAAGGCTACCAGAGATATCTATCTTTCTAGCAATTCATTGTTAGATAGCGATACTCCTACAGAGGAAACTGTCCGTTCTCTATATTTTCGATATCGTTAATGATTGTGTTCTCAACCTTTATTACAAGTTCTGTCTTTTTGAAGTCAATTGGCGACTTGAGGAGGAACACCTTCACAAGTTCTGCAAGGATGAAACCTGATGACAGCCGGCAACCCAGTGCCAGAAACTGATGCAGCAGCAGAACCAGAGGTAGGTTCTGTGGAGGATGCTCTGAGAATCGGTGTATTCCCATGTAAATGTGGGAAGAATATTGGTGCTGTTGTAGACATCGATGCTCTGGCAGAGTATGCTAAAACTTTGGAGGGTGTAGTCCATGTCCAAGTGAATACATACTCGTGCGCTTCAGTGGGACAGGCAGAGATCCAGGAAGCCATCAAGGAACACTCCTTGAACAGAGTCATCGTGGCAAGTTGCTCTCCAACTATGCACGAACCCACTTTCCGAAAGGCAACGAAGGCTGCAGGTCTGAATCCCTATCTTTGCATCATGACCAACATCAGAGAGCACGTATCATGGGTCCATCGAGATGACCCAGAAGCTGCAACTGACAAGGCAAAAGAATTGGTAGCAATGTCTGTAGCAAAGGCTCGAACATTAGAGGCACAGCCCGAACATGATGTTACAGTTACTCCTTCCGCCATGATTGTTGGAGCTGGTGTAGCGGGGATGCAGGCTGCTCTCGACCTAGGGGATATGGGCTATAAGGTCTATCTGATTGAGAAAGAACCAACCATCGGAGGCAACATGGCTCTCCTAGACAAGGTGTTTCCGCAAAATGACTGCTCCATATGTATCCTAGGACCAAAGATGGTCGACGTCATCCAGCATCCAATGATTAAAGTCATCTCAATGGCCGAGATTGAAGAGGTCTCGGGATATGTGGGTAACTTCAACGTGAAGGTCAAGCAGAAAGCACGATTTGTTGACCCTGATACCTGCACGGCATGTGGTGAATGTGTTGAGGTGTGCCCCGTTGATGTCCCAAGTCGTGTAGACCAGAACCTCACCTGGAGGAAAGCAATCTACATCCCATTCCCACAGGCGGTGCCTTCCTCATACGTCATCGATATTGAGAACTGTCTTGGAATGGACCTTCTAAGATGTGGAAAATGCTATGAGAAATGTGAACAACATGCTGTCATACCTGAGGATAGAGAGAAGATCATTGAGTTCGACGTTGGTGTAATTATACTTGCAACAGGTTTCAAGCCCGCAAACCCTGAGAAGATTCCACGCCTTGGATGGGGTAAATATCCTAACGTCATCACATCATTAGAATTTGAGAGACTCATCAATGCGTCAGGACCAACAGAAGGGAAGTTGATCTGTCCTTCAAGCCTAGATAAACCAAAATCAGTCGCTATCGTACAGTGTGTAGGGTCTCGAGATATGACCACGCGGTCGGCATGCTCTAACTTCTGTTGTGCTGAGTCTGTCAAATGTGCATTATTGATCAAAGAGCACTATCCAGATACAGAGGTAGTCATCTATTATCAGGACCTACGGATGCATGGAAAATACTTTGAAGATCAGTATTTGAAAGCGCGAGAAGAGGGTGTAAAGTTCATACGAGGACGAGTAGGTGAAATTCAGGAGTACCCACATACAAAACACCTCAGGCTTAGCGTGGAGGATACGACTCACAATAAACTCCTCATGACAGACTTTGAGATGGTTATCCTTTCAATGGGTGCAGAGGGAACTGCTGGCGACCTTCCAATTCCAGTTTCCACCACACAAGACTCATTCTATATTGAATCACATCCGAAACTCAGGCCTGTCGATACTAGTGCTGCAGGGATCTTCATCTGCGGAGGAGCGGAATCACCAAAGGATATACGAGATTCGGTCATTCAGGCTAGCGCAGCTGCAGGTCGAGCATCTATTATTCTTCAGAGAGGTAGATTTCCAATCGAGGCGTTGAGTGCCAAGATAGAACAGGACAAGTGCTCACGATGTGGAACCTGTGTGGAGAGATGTCCCTATGGTGCTATCTCGGTAGATGCCAATGGCAAGTACACTGTGATGGGAGCCCTATGTCAGGCATGTGGTACATGTGCTGGTGATTGTCCGAAGGATGCCATCTACATGCCTAACTTCACTACTGAACAAATCACAGCCCAAATAGAGAGCGCACTGAAGGAGAATCCAGAAGAGAAGATTATTGCATTCGCATGCAATTTCTGTTCTTATCGAGGTTCTGATCTTGCGGGAGTATCAAGGATGCAATATCCCACCAATGCACGAGTGATTCGAGCAATATGTTCAGGCAGGTATTCTACTAAGTTTGCACAGACCGCGTTCGACCTAGGTGCTGGAGCTGTTCTCTATTCTGGTTGTCATTTACCTGCAGATTGTCACTTTATGACAGGCAACCATTGGATGGCCAAGCGAGAACCTCGGATCAGGAGTTGGATGAAGAGAAAGGGCATATCCGAGGATCGATTCAGAGTCGAATGGGTTTCTGCAAGTGAAGGAAAGAAGTGGCAAAGTATCATGACTGAAATGTCAGATGTAGCAAACACACATGCGGAGGGGGTACGAAGTACCCCTAAGAAGAAGACCGCACTTAAATCGAAGGCGAAAGCTAAACCATCACAAAAGAAGAAGGTAAAAGCTGAACCCAAAAAGACTACAAAGAAATCACCGACCAAGAAGAAGACCACGATAAAGAAGGGCAAAAAGAAGGAGTGAGAATCGTGGAACAGACCAAGGATGCAGAAAAGATTCGGGAGATTCAGAAATCAGCACAGCCCTGCTTCCAGTGTGGAATATGTGCGGCCTCATGTCCAGTATTTAGAGTTGCCCCAGAATTTAATCCCAGAATTGCTGTGGATGAAGTCATTCGGACAGGTTCAGTAGAAGTCACTGGAAGAGAGTGGTCATGTGCATATTGCCTCATGTGTGAGGAGCGGTGCCCAATGGGAGTGGCTCTTAGTGAGATCCTTATAGATATCAAGAATCTCTCCTCTCAGACGGGGAAGGTTCCACCGAGCGTTATCGAACTCATGGATGTGATCCGATACACAGGAAAAGTTTCTCAAGCGTCATCAAGAACAGAAAAGAAACGCAAGGAACTTGGTCTACCAGTCCTTCCAAAGCCCGATGTTGATGAGATTCAGAAAATATTCGAACTCACAGGAGCTGCAGATCGGCTCACACGCTATCGAGAAGCGGAGGTTGAACCTGAATGAAGTACGCACTGTTTTCCGGTTGCACAATTTCAGATAGGTTACCATTCATTGAGAAATCAATTCGTATGGTTGCACCTGAGTTTGGTATTGAACTCATCGACCTACCATTCTCATGTTGTCCCGAACCAAATAATGTACGTTCATTCTCAAACACAACCTGGTTGACAATGGGTGCCCGAAATCTTTCTATAGCTTAAGAGGCAGGAATCGACATCATTGCAGCCTGTGCAGGATGCTTTGAGGCACTTAGTATGGCAAAGCATGTCTTAGAAACTGATGCTGAAGCAAAGGAGAAGGTCAATGAGGTCCTAAAGAGAATCGGAAAGGAGTACAAGGGGGAAGTAAAGGTACGTCACCTTCAGCAGGTCCTCTATGAGGAGATTGGCTTGGAGAAAATAGCCGAGAAGGTTGTAAATCCCCTTAACATGAGAATAGTAACACACCCAGGATGTCACACACTCCGTCCAGAGAATATTCTCCAAGTTGATGATGCGGAAAACCCAATCAAGCTCGATGAGCTTGTTAGCCTGTTAGGAATTGAATCACTTGATTACATGGACAAGGTGATGTGTTGCGGTGCGGGGATACGGGGTACCAATAGGGATGTTGCGTTTGCTGTTCTTCGTGAGAAGATGGACAGCATGATGATGGTTGAACCTGATGCTGCAGTTGTGTTCTGTCCAACTTGTTTCATCTCATTTGAGGCTGGTCAACGAGTGGTCAACAAGATGTTTGATAGAAGCTACAAAATTCCTGTATATTATTACACTGAACTTCTAGCTATTGCAATGGAGCTGGATGGTGTAGAAGCAGTACTAGCTGAACATCGAGTGAAATCTGATTTGATCAAACTAGCTCAATCACCTAGAGAAACAAAAGTAGAGAAAACCACGCCTACATCGTAGCCGGAATTCCAACTACTTTGACTTCACTATCTTTAGCACGTTAGCCACAATGCTTTATTACCAGTGTATTTCCGTCGAGCTTGAACATTCGACAGATTTTGCATGGATTTCTGTGGAAATTCTTACACATCTGGATGTCCTGAGGAGTACAATAATGCCCGAGAAGCGAATTGGTGTTTTCATTTGCCATTGTGGAACAAACATTGCAGGTGTTGTTGATGTAGCGGCTGTCAGTGAGGCAGTCAAGGATTTGCCTAACGTAGAGTATGTTTCAGACTACAAGTACGTCTGCTCTAAACCAGGGCAGCAGCTTCTGAAAGACGAGATTGACAAACATCGGCTGGATAGAATTGTAATTGCAGCATGCTCTCCTCGGATGCATGAGCCCACCTTCAGACAGGCCATGCGTGCGTCAGGTCTTAATCCGTACATGTTAGAGATTGCAAACATTAGAGAGCATGTTAGTTGGATTCATGCTGATAATCCCAAGGCTGCAACAGAGAAGTCTATTGACCTTGTCAGAATGGCCATTGCACGGGCAAGACTGCTTGAACCCCTCATAGAAAAAGAAGTAGATGTGAAGAAATCAACACTGATCATTGGTGCAGGTATTGCAGGAATCTCCGCAGCACTTGACCTTGCCAATGCGGGATTCCATGTTACATTGGTTGAGAAAGAACCCACGATCGGTGGCAAGATGGCCATGTGGGACAAGACCTTTCCGACACTGGACTGTTCTTCTTGCATTCTTACTCCTCGAATGGCAGAAGTTAGTTCCCATCCAAACATTGAGTTGTTGACTATCGCAGAAGTCGAGAAAGTGGATGGCTTCGTTGGAAACTTCGAAGTGACAATCAAGCAGAAACCACGATATGTCAATCTTGAAACATGTACATCTTGCGGGGACTGTTCAGACATCTGTCCAGTTGACATCCCTTGTGACTTCAATGCCAATCTTTGTTATAGAAAGGCCATCTATGTTCCATTCGCACAAGCCGTCCCCTCAGCTTATCTCTTGGACATGGAGAACTGCCTTGGTGTTGATGCCGTTAGATGTGGAAAGTGCAAGGTTGCATGTGAGGCAGGTGCAATAGACTACGATGATGCTGAGAAGATAATTAATATCGAAGTGGGCACCATCATTGTTTCTACAGGTTTTGATATATTTGATGCAACACTGAAACCAGAGTATGGTTTTGGCGAGTTCCCCAATGTGGTGAACCTTGGTGAGGTAGAGCGTATGCTTAACTCAGCAGGACCATCACAGGGCCGTCTCGTGAAGCCCTCTGATTCCAAGGAACCTCAGAAGGTTGTCTATATACAGTGTGTAGGAAGTCGGGACGAACTTACAAACAAGTACTGCTCACGCGTATGTTGCATGACAGCGGTCAAACAGGCTAGGATGATCCGTGATAAGACGGGGGCACAGGTGTTCATTTTCTACATTGACCTGAGAGCATTTGGTAAGGGATACGAAGAGTTCTATGAGGCCACAGCAGAGGCTGGCGTGACTTTCATCCGAGGTCGTGTTGGAGAGGTCCTGCAGAATGAGGATTACTCCCTGACTGTCCGCGGTGAGGATACAAATCTCGGTATGCCTGTCACATTCGATGATGTTGACCTTGTTGTATTGTCTACGGGAGTGGTTTCACCTGAAAGCGCCAAGAAAGTAGCAAAGGTGCTGAACCTAAGTCCATCACCAGACGGGTTCCTTCTTGAGGCACATCCCAAGTTACGACCTGTCGACTCATTCAATGACGGAGTGTTTATTGCGGGAATGGCACAAGGACCCAAGGATATTCCAGATACCGTTGCTCAAGCAAAGGCTGCTGCTGCTGGAGCCATGGCACTCATGGGTAAGGGTAAGATTAGCGTTGAGCCTTACTACAGTGTTGTTGATGAGGATAAATGTGCAGGTTGCCAGGTCTGCATCTCAGTCTGTCCATATACTGCAATCAAGCTCAATGAGAGAGGCGTATCTGAAGTCAATCCAGCTCTTTGCAAAGGTTGTGGTACCTGTACATCAACCTGTCCGAGTGGTGCTATTACCTCTCAACATTATACTGATGGGCAGATTACTGCAATGATAACCGAATACCTCTCATCAGTGAAATAACCTGAAAGGATGCATCTAATTCCATTTGCCCTAGAGCTTATCAGGTAGAAATTCTACAATCTACTCAGGTGCAGAATTGGCAGACTCTGAAACTCCCCCATTCACAGCTATTTTCTGGGACATCGAGAACGTACACGATGAGCCATCAACTCATGAGAGGATGACAGAAGCAATCAACGAAAGGAGTAGGGTTGTTAGATCCTATGCTTTTGCCGACTGGGATACTCGTCGGAAGGCCGCAGAGAATCTCCATCAACTGGGATATGATCTGATTCATGTACCAGATGCAAAGGATAACGCCGCCGACTACAAGATGGCATCATATATTCTAGAGCACATGGTCCGGTATCCTGAAACCCAGAAGTATGTGATGGTGTCAGGTGACGGGGACTTCAAACTTCTTGCAGGTGCACTCAGGGAGAGAGGATATGATCTGTGGGTGATCAGCAACCCAATCATTACAGCTTCTGAATTGACGGACATCGCAACTGAATACAGCGATATCTTCTCATTTAGAGCATCAACACTTCCATGTTCCACTCCTGAAGATTGTGAGAAGATGATGGGTAGTGTAGATGAGATGCGAGAGATTGCTGCCATTAGACTACAGGAAGCGGTGTCAGCAATCCAAGAGTCAGGAAATAAGCCAGGAGTAGGCCATGTCAAACATGTCATGCAAGCACTAAATCCCACATTCAATGAACGTATCATGGGCTTCCGAAACTGGAATGAGTTCTTAGATTGGGCGGAATATGAGGAGTATGTGAAGAGAGAGGGTGAATTACCTGCGACAACCCTCATTATTCCAGAAAATATGACTTCTGAGAGAATGAAGATGACTGAGGAAGTAAAGGGAGCCTTCAAGACTCTTTGTCGTGTTGTTGAGCGTAGAATTGACGAAGGTGTTCAACCGACACTCAAAAAACTCAAGACCCAACTGGACAAGGTAGACCTTGACTATAATGCATTAGGGTACCCAACTCTTGCAGATTTTATTCTAGCTGCTGAAAAGAGAGGATATGTCAGAGTAGTAGAGGAAGAAGGAGAAGATCCGATAATTGTGCCAGATGTCACAGTTGACAGACTAAGGGCATGGTTTGAGGAAAATGTAACTATCTACTTTGGAGAATCAGCTAAAGTACCAAAGAAGGATTTCCTGGAAAAGATTGCAAGACTACTCTGGGAGAATCGGACAACCCTCAAGAAACTGGAAACCTTTCTGGGGGACGAGAAGATAGGCAAAGTGTATCAAGGAATTCTCAAGTCCAGTGAGTTATTGTTTCTGCCGCCATTTCAGATGTGCATGGCCCATGTGTTCCTAGGACAAGGAAAATCCTGTGAAGAGGTTGTTGAGCTCGTCAACGTAGAACTTGAACCACTTGGTATCGTTCTCAGCTGCTCTTCTTGACAGACAAAGCGATTATATGGGGCAGACATACATAGAAGACACTCTTAGATTGGAGTGTTCTTACAATGGAAATGAATGCATGGGAACGTCTAGCAGCTGTTCTTGACAAGATACCGAATAGTTATACTCACGTTGACGATGGAAGCCACATCAAAGTCCTCCAGTGGATATACACTGAAGAAGAGGCTGATCTCGCAAGCAGATTGCAACTAAAGGGTGAAACAATAGAGGAGATGGGTGAAAGACTCAGTGAGAATCCAGAGAAGCTGAAGGACCTACTGGAAGTGATGGATGAGAAAGGACAGATTCGTGCATGGAACTCAAGCGCAGGAAGAAGATATGCACTCATCCCATTTGCTGTAGGCGTCTATGAGGAACAACTAGACCGAATGGACCCCGAATTTGCCAAGCTTGTTGAGGATTATTTCCTGAAGGGTAAGGGTGCAGGACTCTTTGATAACGAACCTGCCATTTTCAAAGTGATTCCTGTTAATCGTACAATTAAATCTGAATTAGAGATCAGACCATACCAAGTGGCGGAAAATCTAATCAACAATGCAAAGTCATGGGGACTAAGAGAGTGCATATGTAAGAAACAACAAGATCTCTTGGAGAAGCCCTGTAGCTATCCAACGTCAGTTTGTATCATCTTTGCGAAGAAGGAGAATGCGTTTGAAGACAGCCAACTCACGCAATCCATTACACAGGAAGAAGCACTTGAGAAACTGAGAGAGTCTGAAGAGGCAGGGCTTGTTCACTGCACTATGAACATACAAGAGGGACACAATTACATCTGCAACTGCTGCACATGTTGCTGCAATATTCTGCGTGGAGTATCTCTATCAGACCAACCCCATGCATATGTGAAGTCAGATTACATCATGTCAGTAGACGGTGATCTCTGCTCAGGATGCGAAACCTGTATTGAGAGATGTCAATTTGACGCGTTGTCAATACCAGAGGACATCATTGCAATTGATAATGAACGTTGTATTGGATGTGGCGTCTGTGCTCTTGTCTGTCCAGAGGGAGCTCTCACTCTTGTGCCAAGAGAGGGAGAGAAGAAGGATCCCCCTCAAGGTTTCATGGATTGGATGACACAGAAGGCAATCTCTAGAGGCGTAGACCCATCAGATCTCATGTAGAATGCATTCTAGTTCCAGAAAGATCGGACAATCCTCAAGAAACGTGAATCCTACATGTATGACTATAAGACTGTGAATTAGTTAAATCACGAATCTATTAAATCGATGGAGGTCCTTCTTTGATTTTATCGATATCAAAGGTAAGCTTGTCCTTTTTCCTAAGACCACACGCTAGTAACCATGTAACACCAATTTCTACACAAAGTTCAGTAAACTCATGAGATGGATTATCATAATATGGTATTACTATATCACCGGGAGAATCTGCAATCCCATGATAATAATCCACCGTTTCTTTTAGATCCTCCTGTGATAACAGCTTTGGCAATGAGGTCCAATAAGGCATAATCCCATCCCATCGGGCTCCTCGTTTGAATGGCATTTTATTTGGCCACCATCCTGCCAGTAAAATAGGTATTCTTGGCTTTTGTATTGGTATTATCGGTAATTCGACTTCATTAATGGTGTAATGCTTACCACTGTATGAAAAAGATTTTCCACTCCACAACCCATTGATTATTTCGAGTCCTTCGTCCAATTTCTCTGCCCGTA
>DAOWDY010000273.1 GCA_030638785.1 Candidatus Thorarchaeota archaeon | reverse complement strand
CCAAGCAGTGTTTCTCTCGCCTTTGTAGGTCCGGGAAGAGCCGCATTGGGACTGATCACAATAGCAAAAGCTGGTTTGTAATCAATCAGATATTTCACGGTGTCGTCAGCTGAGGCTTCATCCATTTTAGCTCCAGATGTGAAAGATCGAACCTCGATGTCGTTTCGTTCTGCACGCTCATCAAGTACGTATTCAATCAATCCTGCCGCACCAATGCACCCAAGTTTTAGGATGCCTACTCGAATTACTTCCTCTCCGGTCATTATAATCAGTTTCTCGGATAGCAACTCGTGACAAAAAACAATTGTGGTTGGTATCAGATTCTTAATCATTCTTGTTGGGAACAAATGCGAGTCCTGTTCCTGCAAGTAAATCTGCACCTTTGAGTTGTTTTTCGCAGACTGCACACGTTAGGACTATTTTAGGATCAGCTGAGGCAGTGCCACATGAATTACAGAGTGGCTCAACGTCTACTACTGCCAAATCTGAAACCTTCACTGCCAGTTGACATTTCAGGCATTTCACCTCTGTTATATCATCCAGCAGAACAGTCTGGAATTGATCACTACAGAGGGGACAAAAAACTGTATAGACTTTATAGAGTTCTTCAGAATTGCACTGAGGACATTGTAGTGTGACTTTGACTTCCGAACTTCCGCATTGTCTGCACTCAATCCTTCGGCCATATGTTTTGGGAATTATTACACCTGCGTCCTCTAAATCCTTTAATGTTCTAATGACTTCTTCTCTATCTGTTCCAAGATATTCTCTCGCATCAGGATATTTGTCAATAGTTGACAACACATGCTGAGGTTTGATGACTTGAAGGCGTCCTTCAAACATGTCGCGTATCATCTTCTTAATACTTGGTGTCATCAGGAGCTTTTCACTTGATGTTTCGCGAATGATCTCCTCAAGAGCATTGTATGCCTTCTTGATCTCTGCATCCCATGAACTTGAAGAGAAATCAATAGTCGGTACAATTCGTAGAAGATTACGCTCTATTAGAGATGGATCTTCATCCTCTTCGAGTAAGACCGCTATACAATTAGGTGCTTCCATGTATGAAACGACTAGACCTTGAGGGATTTTCGTGTAGCCTATCTTCGCCTCCATTTTAGCTCCATGACCCATGAAGATTCTCAGAGTTTCTTCTCCAGAGATGCTTTCACTCTCTGGCCAAGTTCTTCCAACGAAGGGACCTAGATTATCGTCCCACCAAATCGCATACATCGCTTTCGGCATGAGACTTTGCTCCACCGCATTGCATTCGCATTCAAGTACTGGTATCTGAACGAGGCTCCTTAATAGGATTCTCTCGATAAACCACCTCGGATTCCGTAGTACATTTAGGAAGACACCGAAGACTATAAAACACAACTCTAAGGTTCGACCGGACACGCTGCGATTAAGGAAGTACAGGAAGTCCTCGATATGTTCTCAAAACGCACCAATACAGTGATTCTAACAGCACTTCTTACATGGCTAGTCATATCCCCATACGCTGCAGGACTTCTTGGTTCGACATCGATGCCTGATGTATCACGGAATTTTGCGTTGGCTGAGATATCTATTGATTCTCCTGCAGACCTGACATTTGAGAATGGTTCCCGTGGAGAGATTATCTCATGGAATGCGACTACTGATAATCCGAAAAATTTCACAGTGACTAGAGACGAAGAGATTCACGATTCAGGAACTTGGGACGGTGAACTGATCACGGTAGATTTGGATCATCTCTATGATGACAATCTTACGCACACATTGGATATTGTTTTCACATATATATGTCAGATATTCGATGATAATAACGAAACTATCACCGATGAAGTTGTTGTCACAGTGATAGCTGATGAACTTGCCCCAATAATTTCCACACCAGATGATTTCTCTTATGAAGTCGGAAGTTTTGGGCATACGATTGAATGGAATATCACTGAAACGAACCCTCATACTTACAATATCACACGAATGTCCAATGAAACCACAAGTAATGATACTGTAATTGAGGCAGGAGATTGGAATGGTGATAATATATCAATCAGTGTTGATGGTCTGAATTCTTCTCGCTGGTACTTCTACACGTTGTTTGTCAATGATACCTTAGGTTTCAACTCAACGAGTTTCGTAAATCTTACTGTATTTGAAGATCTTACAGCTCCTGTAATTTCATCCCCTGATGATATATCGTACGAATTTGGAAACTTAGGGCACGAGATTGTATGGTTTACGTATGATAGCAATCCGGTGAACTACACAATGGAAGTGGTGATTCTGTATAACGACACTAGTTATGGGAATACTTCTGCAGTTGTAGGAATCCCTTCAAACGTGACAGAAGAACCATGGTCCTTCAGCGATCCTGAAGGATTGAACCTTACATTTGTTGTTGACCGAATGTATCTGGGTAATTACACGTTCAACCTGACTCTCTTTGATGATTTTGGCTACAACTCCACTGATTCAGTCAATGTTACAATCTATGAGGATATCAGAGCTCCAGTAGTGAATGCCACCGAGGACTTCTCATATGAAGAAGGATATTCAGGGTATACATTAAACTGGACTGCAGAGGAAAGCAATCCACGGTTGTATAACCTCACTAAAGATGGTGAGGTGTTGATGAATGGAACCTGGAGAGGTGAGAATCTATCTATCTCAGTAGATGGACTTGCTGTTGGGGAACACATCTACAACATGACCCTGAATGACTACTTCAATCAGACCACAGTAAACATCACAGTTGTCACGGTGACACCAGATGCTCACCTACCAACGATTACTGAGGTCAGAGTCATAGAGTCCTACACTACAGTATCCAGTAACAATGTTACTGTCCAAGCTTATGTCTGGGACCTGAACAACATCTCGAGCATCACAATAGAATGGCACACGGGAGACGTAACATCTTCTGAAGAGATGGACATGATTCCTGAGAATAACGACTTCTACGTTGCCCCGCTTGGTGAGTTCAATCATGGTGTTAATGTTACATATCGCGTCATCGCTGTGGACAACTCATCTGTGAACAATGTTCATACTACTGAATGGCTCCTCTACAAGGTCGATGCGCAAAGCGCAGAAGGTATTCCTATAGCCCTTTGGGGTGGTGTCCTAGCTATAGGTCTTCTCTCATCTATTGCAGTTATCTGGTTATACTTCAGAACGAAGACCAGGTAGACTAGAGCATACCAATAACCTGAGCAGGGAGCGAATCCCTGTTCTCAGGTGTTACGTTAATTATTCTTACATCCAATCGAGATCTCACTTCATCCTGAAATTCTCCCTTCCGAAGTTGAAGAGTTCCTAGGACTCTTCCAGTATCAAGACACTTGCGAACCTCTGGACCAAATCTTGCTGATTTCAATTCCATTGAACCAATCTCATCAATTATGATGACACAATCTGAATTCCTTGCTCTTTGCATTGCAGGAATTGCCACCTCATCCACATGTTTAACGCTAACAACATACTTGCCAACACGAGGACCCACAGATAGATTGACGTCTGCAAGAGTTCCAACCACTCCATCTACCGTTTGTATCGAGAATCCAACTCTTCGTCCTTCAATCCGTACCTCCAATGTCCAGAATCCTGCTGCTCGTGCAGACCCTATAGATTCTACTACCTTCTGGATGATTGTACTTTTTCCAATTCCCGGTTTGCCAGTAAGTAAGATATTCACATTCATGCCTTCGAGGTCAATGTACTGGTTTCATCTTGTAGTATTTTGTTGCCTTACTTCTAGCAACATTACCAATAATTCTGATGGCTTTTTCTTCTAGAGGTTCAGCTTCTATCAAACCTTCTTTGACGCATTGAAGAAGGAACTTCTCTCCTTTGTCTGTCCGGACAATCACTGTTGTATATCCCTCATCTGAACCAATATTCCCGCATGATATATCAGCATTCTTCGCTGTCAGGTCATGGCAATAAGAACAAGACTTCGCAGCAGCGACGTCGAGGTCTTTGACTGGCCATTCATGTTGTTCATCACCATCAGAAACCGTGAACTTACCTCCTGCAATTGCCATTCGAGTGACTTTCTGAATGTCGATACCATTATCCTTCAGGTAGGTTTTCAATCTGTCATAATCAAATGATTCCATACAGAATAGTCCTAACTTTGTTACATCTGCATCCTTGTCAACTGACAAGTATCCTGCAGTATGGATCTGGAGTCGAGTGATTGCATCTAGATTGCAAGCAGTACCTACTACTGCAACTTTTGAGTCGCCTTCACGGAATGCCTTCATCATTCCAGCAACGATGGGTGTATGGGTATAAATGGTGCCTCCACTGCTCATTACCTCTTCTTCTGTTGTAGCGATTAATGTTTCAGGTAACCAAGGATTTTCACCCTGAATTGCAACCACTGCTGCATCGAGGCTCTTCTTTCTAAGACCTGCTGCCATTAGGGCTGTCGCGACTCCGCCATCCTGTCGCTTTCCACCCTCAGTTGTTCTCTTTGCACGCCAGATAGTTTTGTATTCGCCAAGAAGTTGCTCCGGAAGTATCTTAGTTCTTGGGCACATCGCGTAGCATATACCACATGACGTACACTTCCCTGTGAGCTGTGGTACATACTTGTTGTCTACACGCTCACCTGTAATGGCATCAACAGGGCAATTGGCAACACACAGTCCACATTCCACGCAAACTTCCGTTTTGATGATCTCTCTTTCCAACTTCTTGAATGCGTATCGTTTAGTATTCTCTTTCAACCACTCTTGAGAAATTTCAAGACTTCCTTCTACATCTGGTGTCATGGAAAATCACAACCTAGTTTCAAAATCCACTTTGATACTGCTATTTAACACTTTATGAAGAATTTCTATGGAAGGGTGTCTAGCTAAAAATATATCACGTATGAGATTTGTGGTTGTCAGGAGGCATAAGAAGGATGAAGATTTCTCCAGAACAGATCGAAATGCTCATTGAGGCAAGTAGTGAACATAGATGTGAGCCCTATGATTGTTGTGTCCAATTAGTTGGAATTGCTGATCTCCCAAGTCAGTTTGGACAGTTTCAGATCTGCGCATTGGTTAGTCCCTGCGATGGAAAAGAACACACTGCCATTGTCAAGGGGGATATTATGAACAAGGATAACGTGTTAGTGAGAGTTCATTCTGAATGTCTGACTGGTGACGTTATGGGAAGCAAGAGATGCGATTGTCGTGAACAACTAATAGACTCACTAAAACGAATTGAAGAAGAAGGCGAAGGCGTCTTGCTCTATCTCCGACAGGAAGGACGCAATATCGGATTGACTGAAAAAATTAAGGCGTATTCTTTGCAGGACAAAGGGCTCGATACAATAGAGGCAAATCTGGCATTAGGATGGCAGCCTGATCAACGTGACTACGGCGTTGCAGCACATATACTTAGAACACTAGGTGTGAAATCAATTAGATTGCTCACCAACAATCCTGACAAATTAAGACAACTCACCAAGCATGGTGTCATTATCAGTGAGAGAGTTCCTCTT
>DAOWDY010000168.1 GCA_030638785.1 Candidatus Thorarchaeota archaeon | reverse complement strand
ATTATGACATTCCGGTGACAGGTGATTGGGATGAGGAAGAAACATCGATTGCGGCAGATGCACTAGTTACACACCTTGAGAAGTTCAACGAAGACGATGTGGTCATTGCACATGTTTCAGGTGGATACCTTTCAGTCGTACGGATGGCAGAAGAAAGAATCAAACAGAGCATCATCTATACCGCCCACGAGGATTCCCCCACAAGAAAAGTATCCCTGATAGCTCTTGAGGAAACACTGTTAGATCTCCTTGATATCAAACAGCTCGAGGGACGAAGATCATTGCTTGAGGATACTGTGAGGGCTACAGCGGACTATCAATTTGGAAACGGTGCAGGGAATGTACTTGTTCCAAAGGATGCAAAGGTTGGTGGAAAGGTCTACGGCACAATCATTGTCCGAGATCAAGGAGAACAGACTTGTGCCTACAAAGGATCTAACGGTACAATCTCTCTTACACTTGAGGGTGCTAAACGAATCGAATCACTTGGTAAGTATTGGGTGAAGTTTGAAGGAACCACTCTTGATGGAAGCACATTGTTTGCAGTAGGTGTAAAATCTGCAGACTATGGAATACGCCCCGGAGATGAAGTGCTAATCAAGAGTGCCAAGGGCGAAGTTGTTGGAGTCGGTCGGAGCGAGATGTCTGGTCGAGAGATGTGTGACTTTGATAATGGCATTGCTGTCAAAGTCCGACATAAAACGAGGTGACCGAATTGACTAGTAAGAATCTTGAGATATTGCAGCAGATCATTCTCGAAGCGAGTAGAAGCTCTAGAAGAGATTCAATTGCCAGACGTAGAAGTAAGGATCTAACACAGGTTCACGCCTCATGGACTACTGATTCGAAAATTGGAGATACTGTTGGCAGAGCCACATCCATTGTTTTCACAACTCTAGGATGCTCCTACGCTCGTGGAGATGCAGGGGGATGCACTATGTGCTCATATCTCCTAGATGGAACAGAAAAGGCTCCGACAGACGAGCAACTAATACAACAATTCCAATCAGTGCTCAATAAACAGGCTAGTGCTGAAGGACCATTGTCTGTGAAATTGTATACTAGTGGGAGCTTTCTTGATGAGGGTGAAGTGTCAAAGGGAGCGAGAGGCGCTATTCTAAACATGATTTCTCAGGATGCACGGATATTAGAGGTCGTAATAGAATCCCGTCCAGAATATGTCACTGATGCCATTATGGCTGAGCTTCGACAGACCCTTGGCGCTCGTCGCATAGAGATTGGAATAGGACTCGAGAGCAGTAACGACTCAGTTCGCGGAATCTGCATCAACAAAGGTTTCAACCTTGAGGACTTCAAGATTGCAATAACAATAGCACGAGACCACAATATCGGTGTACGGGCATACGTTCTTCTCAAACCCCCCTTCCTTACTGAAAGAGGGGCATATCAAGATACAATACGTACGATTCAGCAATGCAGTGAACTTGGAGTGACAACAGTTTCTCTCAATCCTGTCAATGTTCAGCGAAACACTTTGGTTGAAACACTATGGGGACAAGGTGAATATCGACCAGCATGGTTGTGGACTCTAGTTCAAGTACTCAGGGAGGGACGTGCAGCACTAAGCAAGGATATTGACTTAGTCTGTGATCCAGTTGCTGGAGGTAAATCCCGCGGCGTACACAATTGTGGGAAGTGCGACAAGAAGATTGTTAGTCGTATCAGTACCTTCTCATTGACCCAAGACTCGTCCAAACTGGAAGACCTCGATTGTGAATGTAAATCTCAGTGGATGCATATTCTTGAACACGAGGAAACCTCTCTTTTGGTGCATAGTGACCGTCGACTTCGATGATTAGAAAAGCCTTATAGCGAAAAACTGAGGATTCACATTATTCGACAGGTGGGTACGTTACTATGTTATATGTTACTCGTGTTTCGATCTGGTTCAATAGCGAAGGTGCCTCTCCTGGCACAGTGATAAAGAAGCTTCTCGAGATGGGTTTTACACTTGTACGAGGTGCCTATGATTTTGTTTACACACATGAACAGGATGAGGGAACGACAGATGCAGATTTGAGCAAGTCCATTCTTGAAATTGGGAATGCACTTCATGAAACATTGTCGGGATTCAATGTACTTTATGCACTTGCAACTCATCCCAAAGAAGAAGCTGGCGATTATGTGCCTTTAGAAGTACTTGACGCTGAGCTTGAGAAAATTGGAAAAGAAATCGAAAAAATCGAAGAAGAGGAAAGTATGTAAAAAGAGATTATTGAAGGGGAGAAATCCCCTTCATTTATTGTCTACTCCGTTGTTACTTCTGGTTCGCGACGCTCGTATTCACCCTCTCCACGAACGGTCACTCGTAACTTCTTTTGGTCGCCTGGATTCATCCGTGTCCAAGCCCAGGCCATATTGGAGCCATCGCTAGTTGCACTGACAGCAGGTTCTTCTTCCGCGGGGTCTGTGATGATGTATGAGAATCCTGCGGGTATCCAATCTATTACTTTGACATTCTCTACAGTAACTTCACCCTTGTTCTCAACAACGAGCAAGATGCTGTATTCACCAGCACCTGATCCTTTGTTAATTGCTTTCTTGGCTGAGATCCTACGCTTCTTGTACATAATCCCTATCTTGTGGGTGTCTGACTCACTAATAGAATCAGCAGTGATACCTTCAGGATAGGTGTTGGCGTAGCATTGGATCGGACTTGGATACTCCTTTTCAGGACGGTTTCTCCATGCCATGATTGCATAGTTGATCTTCACTGAATCACCAGGTTCAAGCTCACCTACTGAATCCTTGAGATTCTTCAGATGGAATGTGATGGTGTGAGGGACCTCAGGATTTTGGTCATCTGGATCAACTACAACCTCGAAATCTCCGGTGAACTCTTCACCTCTAATCAAAGCTGAGATGTGTTCAGTCTTTGGAGGCATGACATCATCAGGAAGATTGTCCACGATCTTGATATCATTGAATTTTGCTGTTCCAGCGTTCTTGAGTTCAATGTTGATTTCAACAGGAGTTTTGTCAAAGCTATTGACTTCTGGAGGATCAAACTCCTTTGTGTACTCGACGTGAGCCACTGGAATAGGTTGTGCAACTTTATTAATTGTACCCAGAACACGCCTTGTGACTGTATTCATTGGAGTATAGGTGACTTCTTGAGTGCACTTTGGAGGTGACTTGCTGCTGACCTCGAACTTGGCGCTCCATTCTTGACTAGGAATCATCTCGAATCTTGGGGATTCCTCGATCTTCTTCTCTTTCTCACCGCCATCCTCAGGTATAAGATAGACTTCCGCTTTATCTAGTCGAACCATAATGTCGCTCTCATTGGAGCATTCCAAGATACATTCCCACTCATTTGGTTCAGTTTCAGCGGTTTCGATACCAGTGAGATACTCTGTGAGTGCGCTCATATCGGGTTTGAGAGATGATCTCTGTTGATCTTCACCTCTGTAGGTGATTACAATCTCCCCTGCATTAGCTACTTCTGTGCTATCAGCTCGTCCATTGGCTTTGATTACAAGAACTGAGTCCTCATTCGGGTAGATTACGAGATCTTTCCAAACGACTTGGCGAGTTCCTTCGTCAAACTCAGCAGTTCCCGACTTGGCACTTTCAATAATAATGTTAGTGAGTTCAGGAGGTATTGTCTTGTTTAGGATGATATTATCCAATTGACCCGCAGTCTCATTCTTAATGGTGAGCGTAATCTTGACTGGATTGTCCTTGTTCATGACATAGGCCCAATGAGCCTCTTCTGTTTCCATGTCACCATTCGTATCATAGACTTCAGTGAATGTAACAATGGGTGCATCTACTGCAATTGAATAGCCCGTTTCCCATTTTCCACCAGCATCAACTTCTCCAGCTGACAAGGCTTCTTCTTCAATATTCGTGCCTTCGCGTCCTTCTGGAACAAGCACTCTGACATTCCAGATACGACATCTCTCTGAAACGTTATTCACACTGACGACACCAGCCGCCTCTGCGCTTGCTTGTTCACCAAACTCGTTGATGTTTGTCTTCTCGGTTTCTTCAAGGTCAACAATAACCGATTTGTGCTCACTCAATAAGGGTCACCTACTTTTTTTGTAAATTACCAACGGCTTCATAGTATACCGAAGATTCGGGATTTGAGGTTATCAGTTTACTGTGTATCTAAACTCGTTACCAGCAGCCCATTCAATTTCAACTATTTGACCAGATTGGAGTACTAGAGGAATAGTTCCCCTACCAAACTGTTCAATATACTTTGAGAATTTCTGTGGCTGTTCAGGAGCTGTCCATTTCATTGGAATTGTCAATCGAGGTTGTGCATCAATACAAAGACTTGTTGCATCCTTCACTTCAAACACGTCATTTCCCCCGACCGGTGTGATCAGAATATCTGTTTCAAGCTGGCCAAAAGGACCTCTGACGACGGTATCTCCAAGATATGCGATTTTCATTTTACCAATCTCAATGTGAAGGCCGAGATTCTCGTATCTTCCTCCACTCTCAGGATTAAGTCGTTGAAGTGAATAAGGAGTCACTTTCATTCCAGGAATCTCATATGGTACTTCAGGTCTAAGTGTATGAAGTAACCATGATTTGCCACCTTGGGCACTTGCCTTTTGTATTGTGGCCTCGTTTCCTAGAATCCATGCCTTTGAGTTTACTGCAATCTCTGTTGCATTTCCAAGTGCATCATCCGCGTGATTCGTGACAGCTATGACTCTGACATCATGATCGTTTGGAATTATAGGCTCGTTGTTCCTAATGCCTGGATTGATGAGCAATGAAACATCACCTGCTTCCAATCGAAATGTTGAGTGTCCATAGTAAGTCATTTTCAACAGTGAACCACTTCCCGTAGTCCCACCTGACTTGGTCTAGTCAGGCATGCGCTAGGGAACTTCCAATATAGTTTCTTAAAAACAAATTGGGCACTAATAACCAAATATGCTGGAAATAGCATCATCATGTCTCTTTTTCAGCTAGAATGAGAGTAAGCGCCAATAAAACGGATTGTTCTCCGCTCTTTTTTTCCGAGTGTTATGTTTTTATGAGCCCATCAGTACGGAGATATGAAGTTCATCACCACCGGAACACTTCGGTATTAGAAGAGGGGTAATATGCTAGAGAAGATTCTCACAAAAGGCTTCAGAAGAATACTAGAGGCCACCTTCAACGACATCAAGAACCAGCAAGATAGAAGGGATGAGGAGGA
Source organism: Candidatus Thorarchaeota archaeon (assembly GCA_030638785.1). Lineage (GTDB taxonomy): Archaea > Asgardarchaeota > Thorarchaeia > Thorarchaeales > Thorarchaeaceae > MP5-2226. The sequence goes on along the minus strand of DAOWDY010000168.1, from coordinate 7,708 downwards.
GTTCGCCAAGGATGAGATTCGCATCAAAGAGGAGCTTCTAGATACTGTTGACCCTTATTCTTCAGACGTTGTATTGGATGAAGACTTCGTTGTAGCTGCAGTGGATGGATCAGGTAACTCAAATCTTGTTACACTTGATGATATTCGTGTTCATTTGCTCAGTTCATCTACAATACTTCTCAACACAAACAGTACAAATGGACAATATTTCGAGCCCTTGGAGCGAGAGAAAATCGAAGCAGAGTTAGGAGAGCAACCCTATCTCGACTCGCACTGGCATTCTGGTGTTAGAGGGGATGCTCAAGAGAAACTTGCTCAGTCATTGGAGAACATCTATCCATTGAAAGATGTAGCAGAGATTGTAATGCCTTTCTTTCGGGATTTCACAAATGGAAGCATCAATTCCACCTCGGATCTTGGTAAATCCATTGAATACGGAAAGTATGTCAAGGATCTAAAGGAAGTCAAAAAACTAATTTCAAGGCAGCAGTTGCTCACAAACCCCATAGTACATGATGAGCTTAGGACTGTGACAGAATTAGCTGCTGCGAGAAAAGTGTTAGAGAGCAATCTAAATCCAAAATATCTGTTGATTGATGGTGCCTTATCGGTTTTCCTGCACTTCATAAGAAAATATCCTTCTATGCCAAGTGGTTTCATGCTTCGTGATGTTTGTACAATTGCTCGTAAGAAGGGAGTTACCGTAGCTGCGGTGAGTAAGAATCACACAATTCCCTTTGCTCATCGAATTGCAAAGATGGCTCGTGATAATTTTGGGGATCATTCAAAGTGGTTCTGTCAACTACCAAGTGCTGAGGATCCCGGTGGTGGCCTTCACATCTACGAAGACCGAACATACATCCCACCTACTCTTGCTGTCCCGTATTTGTTTAGTTTCTCAAGAGACAACCGCCCATCACGTGTCGACTTTGACAGAATATGGTGGAAAGATAAGATCCTAGTTCATGGCGATTCGCAAGCCACCAGAGAGAATGAGAAAGCACTCTTCCGAGATTTGGAATTCATGTCTAGGGACGCTCGATGGTATGGATACCCAGTAGCACTAGGTCTTGCTCATATAACCTGCAAACTTAGCTATGAGGATATGCGTCTGGCAAAAGAGATTGTGGATGATATTCTACGAGCCATGAATCAAGAGGGTCGAAAAGCTTCCGCCTTGCGAGAGGACTATAATCTGTAATAGAAATGAGGTAATCAGAATGACACTGAATAAAGATGAACTTGGAGAACATTATGGTAAGGTTGGCGTAGGGAACCAGAATATGCTTGGTATCATGGGCAACAACCGTGACGTGAGTGTTGGGGAGATATTCATGATATATTCATGTAGAGATGGTCATGAACGCATTTTCTTCTTCAGAGTCCTAGGCCTTCAAAATTATATACGCCAAGTTGATGATCTTTCCCGAATTGCGGGTACAATGATGGTGGAGAGTGATGCATATCTTTCAGGTATTGAAAGAAATATGCTGCTTTCGGTCGATGGTAAAATGCTAGGGTATGCAGAAGAAAGGGAAGGTGAATGGAAATTCCATTCCCCTCGAAGACTTCCCGATCATCTGGCTGACGTGATTAGACCCGTACGTGGACAATCAGATCCATATGTTCGAGAAATGTTGAAGTCCCAAACTGATGGTGAGGTCTATATTGGCGATTTACAAATTGGAGAAGAATCTCTGGATGTTCCTGTAACCATACCTGCAAAGTTTCTCCCAATGCATGTTGGTATTTTTGGATCGACTGGCTCAGGAAAGAGTAACCTCATGATGGTCCTTGTCAAAGCTATGATAGATACAAACATGAAAGCACAGAAAGATCCCGACGTTCCGAAAATCTCCGCCTTCTGTATAGACCCTCATGATGAATTTGCACTTGGAGTTGACAAGTATGGGATCCAAGATATTGTCGAAGCGATGGATGCTGGCACTAGAAAAACTGTCCTGGGAGATTTCTATTACCTCACTACTCATCTTGCTGCAACTCAGCGTGAGGTGAGAAGGTACGGAAAGGAAATTCGTATCTTGTGGAATGAAATTACACCAAGAGACCTCTTCTCAATTATGGATTTCACATCACAGATGGCCTCATTTATTGAGGCCGTGCGTGGTCAACATGGAGAGAATTGGATCTCAGAGATTGTAAACATGTCAGAAGACCCAGACGGAACTCCGGCAGGAACACTGAGAGGTGTACAGCGTCGACTGCGATTTCTAACCCGAAGTCCAATATTTGTTGAAAGTGGGACATCTGTACTTGATGATATCTTTGAGGCTATGGAAACGGGAAGAATACTGGTTGTGAATACGAGTCTGATGAGTAATAGGGAACAGTTCCTTCTTACTACAATTGCCACTCGCACACTTTCTGATCTTAGACGTGCACTCAAGAGCAGCGGAAATTTAGGTGACTTTGAGCGTCAGGCTAAGCTTAGACTCCCTCCATCTTTCTTTAGCAGAGTCCGAGCAAAGGCTAGGACCTTCTATAGTAAATCCGGCAATGATGATCAGAGCCCAGTGAAAGATCCCCGAAATCTTCCGGTGATTCAGATTACTGTGGAAGAAGCACCCTCTATCTTGAACCCAGACTTGATGAGGGGGGAATCTGTTTTCAAGGATATTTCCAGACAGGGGCGAAAGTTCAACATTGGGCTTCTTGTGGTAAGCCAACAGGTCAGTGTTCTTGACAACGTGATTCTTTCTCAGATGAACACTGAAATCAACTTGCGACTTGGGAATGAGCGAGAGATTCGCGCTTGTATTGAAAATGCCAGTGTCAATATAACCGGATTCGAGAATGAATTCAGAGTCATGTCGAGAGGAGAGGCAATCGTAACCGCTTCCTACCGAGAACTACCTCTTCCAGTGAAGATTCCTCTCTATGACAAGGTCTTTGAACGTGATAAGGCCAGTTACAAAGCAACGCGTACAAAGAAGAAGCAAGAAAAACATGTGATTTGAGGGACTTGGGATGTCTGTTCGAATAGCTCACATATCTGACACACACTTGGGGACAAGACCCAGTCAGGGAGTTAAGCAGAATGTCTGGGGCGTAGAGATGCGCACCCGTCTGCTTGAGAATGATTACTATGAGCGATTCTCAGAGCTATTCAGTCTGATAGAAGCATCAAACCCCCCAGTGGATTTAGTAGTTCATTCTGGAGACCTTTACAATTCTCCATGGGAACGCAATCCCTCACAGCCTCCTGCAGTAGCTCAAGAAACAGCAATTTCCGTGCTGAAGAATTTCATCGAAACGACAGGGATTCCGGTACTCATTCTTGAAGGAAACCATGGTCTTTACAGAACTTTAGAAGTATCCCTCCTTGATACTTTGAAACTTGCTGTTCCTGGGTTGGATGTTGCGACGCAACAGGATTTGAAGAAAGCTTTGGCTGCGGGTGAACCCCTCGTAAAGACTTACGATAAACTGGATGTATACTGCTTTCCATTCATGGAACGAAACGTTCTTGAATCTGCAAACCTGCTTCAGGACTTCAATGACTGGATTACTACACATCAGCGTCCTAAGAGTAAACGTAATTCAATCGCAGTAGCACATGGAATGGATTTGGACAAGACGCTCTATTCTGACATCTTCAGTATGTCCTATGATTATATTGCCTTGGGGCATGATCACCATCAACACAAACATGCAAAGAATGCATGGTATGCAGGGTCTCCAGAGAGGTGGAGATTTGATGAGATTCGACATGACAAGGGCTACCTCGTGATTGATATCTCTGAGGATCATAAGGTAGAGATTAATCCTCAGCATCTCGTGTATACTCGTCCAGTTCATAATGAAAAAATATCCATCGATACTGAAGACACGGTTGATTCAGTAATGAGCAAACTTGATACCTTGCTTGAGGAAACTGGTGTAAAGGGTGATTGGGACTCTTCCACTGCTGCAAGGATACGGATTGTTTTCGAGGGCTCCTCACCAAGAGTCAATAGTTTAGATCTAAGCGTAGCCATGGAAACAAAACGATTAGACTTGTTAGACCGTGACTCAGTCCACAATATTGCTCAATTCGTTTGGACTGTGAAATTGCCTAAAGCTGAACATGATCCGGCAGCTTATCCCGAAATTGAAAGCGATTACCTCATTGAAAACCCAGAGGAGGACTTTCTTGATTATCTGGGAACTGTAAAACTAGATGAGCAGTATGACTCTTCGATGCTCACAAGAATTGCGGTGCGTGCCCTGAAGAAAGGTGTAAGTCAAGACGAAGCCAAACTGAATCTTGAGGATATAACGGAGGATGATTCGAGTTGAAGATTCTTACACTTGAAATTCAGAACTTCAAACCATTCAAGAGTCTGACACTCCCAGAGCAAGGAGAACTTCCTGATGGCCTTCTTCTCATCAAGGGTCCTAACTCTACTGGAAAATCTTCCATCTTTGAAGCAATTCTATGGGCATTATGGGGGCCTACCACTGTGAACCTCACTAATGATGAACTTGTGAGATTTGGGTCAGTTTCCTGTGAGGTGACAATGACATTCGAGGTTGCAGGGAGTCGCTACAAGATTGAACGATCTTATGACTCTGCTTCAGGAATGAAGGCTATTCTCTTTACTTGGACGAACGGAGTCTGGAAACGAGCAGCTGATAAGACCATCACTGTTGGACGAGAGATTGAATCGATTCTCAACATCAGTTCGAAGCAGGCCCTCAATACCCTTCTTGTGCGACAGGGTGAGGTTGCACTCATTGCAAATGCCCCTCCTTCAACACTACGAGAAACCCTCGTGAAGATTTACAATTTAGACCTCCTCGAAGAAATGACTGGACAATTAGAGTTTCTCGAGGCTGACCTCTCAACCCGTACAAAATCTTTGGAAGATGATTATCGAAAACCTGAGCATATTCAGCAACAAATCGATGATACAGAAGAGAAAATCACCTCTCAGAAAGATATCATGAAGCAAAAACAGAAGGAAGTAGCGGAAACTGAGAAAGAACTTGAGAAAATGCCTGATCCTGAGATGTTAGAACAACTGAACGATCTCACTCAAGAACTAGATCGAGCAAGGACTGGTTTCGAACGAACCTCAAAGACCCGTGATGAAGACCTCAAGGAGGCTGGGCTACTTACTGCAGATGAGGAAGCTGTTGTTGCTAGAATGACCTCGCTGAAGAAACAGACAGAGAAATTGCAAGTCAGCAAAGAATCGATAGAGGAACAGCTTCAGGATATTAATTTTGAATTTGGCGGTCTCATGACCGAGAGCAAACGACTTCAGAAAGCATCAGAAACACTGGAAGCTACTGATGAAGCAAAGTGCCCGACTTGCTCAAAGCCAATGACTCCTGCAGAACGTGATGAAATTGTCAAGACATACAAGTTGACAATAAAGAAAGCCCTAAAGCGAGCTGAGGGATTGAAGAATCAGCGGTCGGAATTGTCCAACGATGTAAATGGCTTTGGGGACAAGAACTTAGATTTGACTAGAGCAATGGATGCTGTTCAAAGATTTTTGAAGAGCCAGAAGGATGTTGATTCTGCTCAGAAATTACTGGATAACACTGAGTCCTCTTTCAATGATGCAGTTGAACAAACTGGTACTAAGGACATCAATGGACTCCTGAAGAAACATAATGCAAAGGACATTGGAGACCTACACCGTTACTTAGTGAAATTGAATACTCGATTAGAGTCATTACAAAGCGAATGCAACACAATTGAATCTAATGTTGCTAACGAAGCAGCTACGGTAAAGAAACTGAGTGATGATATTGTAACAATGAAAGAACATGGAGCAGAGATTGAGAACTTGAAATCACTCTATCAGCATACACAGTATGTAAGAAGGAAGCTTGTCAGTGGATTCCTCGCAGATTACGTTATTCAAAAGAGACTGATAGGAATCGTTCGTGGGGCTACAAATCCCTATGTACGAGCATTCACAAATGGCCAGTATTCAGGTGTTGACTTAGTTCCTACTAAAGCAAAGGGACGGGGCGGTGCTGGTCTAGTAATCAAGGTCAAAGATGAACGAGACAATGCTATCAAAAAGACATCACAATTGAGTTTTGGTGATAGAACCGCAGTCAGCCTTGGGTTCAGACTTGGAATCAGCCGCACAATGAGCGCAATTCGCCCTCTCAAAGATAGTCCTGCTCTCTCACCGAGGATAAGATGCGTAATGCTTGATGAACCACTTGGAGGTCTCGATAAGAGTCGACGAACTTCAGTTGTTCAAAATCTTATCAATGATCAATCATTCCAACAAATCTTGCTCATTACTCACACCGATATACAATCCTGGGAAGGTGTTCCTGTCATCGAGGTTGCTAAATCAGGCAATTCCAGTACTGCACAACTACACCTTGATGCAGATGAATAGTGACTGCTCTGAGGGAAAGCATTAATCAGTGGGAATCCAAACTCTGAGATTATGAGTCATCTGCCCAGAGGAGACCGAATCATCAAATATCTGTATGACCATGCACCACTCATTGTAATAATGGTCATTGGCTTCCTGATTTGGGCTACCATCTTCGATTGGGCAATATCGGATTATCTCAACTCTAATCTGTGGAGGACTCGAGGCGTTTGGTTAGGGAGCGGTACACAAGACATCTTTGGATATTCAGTCACCTATCAGTTTGAGGGATATACAGACTATTCGTTCTATTACGTTCATTGGGGTCACAATATGCTAAGAGGCGTAATGCCCTATGATTCAGATTTTGGCTATATTGTACTCGATGGATATGTCAATGAGAATGGAGCCTATATGTTCCCACCATTCTATGCCTATCTATATGCTGCAGGAATCGCACTACCGGTTGATGATTGGGGGATTGGGTTCATTATTGTCGCCTTCGGCTATCTTACAGCTCTTCCAGTGTATGGTCTTGGAAAGGAATTATCAGGTAATCGTCATGTTGGTGAGGCAGCAGCACTGACCTACTTGGTGAACCCCACCGTTCTGTATCACACCGTATTTGCATGGTTAAATCCTGCACCTTTCATCTTTTTCTTCTTCTCAGGGTTCTACATGCTAGTCAAGGGTAGGAAACATACAGGAACGATCCTCATTGTATCAGCAGCGCTATTCAAACAGACCGCCTGGTTCCTTGGAATCCCCCTCGTTGTCTATTTACTAATCAGACCTACTCTAAACAAACGAAAAGAGGATGCAAAGGAGGAATCTGAACCTCCAAGAAAACCATTGATTCAGGCCATTCTTGATAATGTTGACCTTCGTGGATTTGGAACCAGTGTAATCCTGGTTCTGAGTTTTGTTCTTGCTGTGATGTTCCCCTTCCTTCTTGCAACACCAGGTGTTTTGCAGAATCTATCCCTAGCTGCAGGAGGATTTCCCTTGGAGTCCTTTACGGAGGTGCCAGGATATGGGAGTCCTATGCGATTACAGGTCTTACCCGTTGCAGCTGGATTTCCTGAACTCGCACAGATTTTGGACTTTCTAGTATACTATGGCTTTCTACTTTCTTTCAGCGTGATGCTTTTCATGGGTATCATGTTCATAATGTGTCGGGAGAAAGATCGACCAATCTACTACATGCGTCGTTTACTGTTCATGACGATGCTCTTGATGTTCTGTGTGCATCTCCTAGGGCAACGTGGTGTGTACAAGTATTACTTCACCCTCTTTGTTCCATTCTTCTCAATATTCGCTTCAAACAAGATGGTGACCAGTGAGGACGAATCGGT
>DAOWDY010000003.1 GCA_030638785.1 Candidatus Thorarchaeota archaeon | reverse complement strand
TCATATCTGGAGCAAAGACTGCAATACCTCTCTCTGCAAAAGATTCGCCTATGTTCTTCATGGTATATCCATGACTACCGAGACCATGAACTGCAATGAGAAGCGCTCGAGGTCTCTCATTGTCAGGATGCCATGCATGCATGTGCATACGCACACCATCAAACCCAGTATAATGGCTCTCTTTATACCTCATTGGGGTCACAGCTGTATGTGAATGGAATCTGCTATTAAACTTGGCCAGACATCCATGAAAACAAAAGTTGAGGGGAGGCTTCAACGAGCCTTCCCGTCATGTGTTTGATTAGAATTTATTGGGTACTGGTTTTTCTCCCGAGTAATCGTAGAAGCCCTTTCCTGACTTTCGACCTAACCATCCAGCACGAACCATCTTTCTGAGTAGTGCTGGCGCTCTATACTTACTGTCTTTGAATTCGTCAACGAAGTAATCTGAGATATAAAGCGCTGTATCAAGTCCTACAAAGTCAAGGAGGGTTAATGGACCCATTGGCCAATTCAAACCTAACTTGATAGCAAGATCCATGTCTTCTACTGTTGCAACACCTTCTTGAATAGCAAAGACTGCTTCATTGAGAGCGGGGACAAGTAACCTATTCACAGCAAAGCCTGGTGCTTCATTGACCAAGACAGTCTTCTTCCCAACCTTGTGTGAAACTTCCTCAATCACTTTTACTGTGGCATCGTCAGTAGATTGTCCTTTAATGATCTCTACAAGACCCATCACTGGAACAGGATTGAAGAAATGCATCCCGATGAACTTCTCAGGTCTCTTTGTGACCGCAGCCATCTGGGTGATACTGATACTGGATGTGTTTGATGCGAGGATGGCATGCTCCGGTGCCGCCTCATCAACTTCTTTCCAAGTTTCGAGTTTCAATTTCACAATCTCAGGGATTGCTTCAATGACCAGATCCGCATCTTTGACAGCCTCTTTCAAATCAAGTACACCTTGGACTCTGCGAAGAACTGTATCTGCCTCTTCTTGGGTCATTCTCTCCTTCTTGACGCCTCGATCCAAGTTCTTCTTGATAGTAGCGAGACCATTGTCTATGAACTTCTGATCAATGTCCCTCATCTTTACTTCATAGCCCGCCTGTGCACAAACATGAGCAATTCCATTACCCATCTGCCCAGCACCGAGCACTGCTATCTTCTTGATTTCCATCATTATTCTCCTCCAATAGTGGATGAATCTATGTCTGGCTCGAACCGAGGCTGGTAATATGTCTGACGCATTGCAAATGAGCTACACCCACACTTGCATATATTGGTTCATGTAAGAAATTTTAGTGCTTCAAACAATTGGTTTATAAACCAAACTAGCTACAATTGGTTTGGTCAACAAACCTATACTGAGGAAGTATTCGACGTGGAAGTATCAAAACGGTTTTTCGGACTTTCTGACGCCAACGATGATGTCCTTCGTCTGGCTCGAATTATGTCACTATTGATGCCGATCTTTTCATTGACATTGATGATCAGTAGCACATTCTTTATGATTTTTGTAGCAGAGGCCGTGGGTGGCGGTGACTTCATCCAAGGACTAGGCATAGTAGGTGGGCTTGTGGTACTACAGATGGCGGTATCTACGATTCTGGATTATCCTACTGGTGCCTTAGCTGATCTCGTCGGACAGAGATTCGTCTTAGCCTCCGCATTCTTAACTTATGGAGCTGCATTCCTCTTAGTTTCACTAGTAACATCTTCCACTCCCCTCTCATTGCTTGTTCTTATCTACGCTATTCAGGGATTTGCACAATCGCAACAGAGTGGGACTTTAGCAACCTGGTTTGACAATAACTACAGAGTTGCAGTCCCCACGGATCAAGACCGCAAGCAATACGGAGTCTTCCAGGCCCGTGTTGGCATGATTTTCCAGATAGCTGCTACACTCTCCCTCATTCCCGGTGCAGTTATTGCAACTATACTTGGAAGAGCATGGGTATTTCAACTTCAGGGAGTTCTCTGTATCGTAATCGCAGTGCTGGTTCTTCGTGTAGTAAAAGATCTACCTGGGGTGAAAGCAGAGAAGGAACAGGAGAATTCCCCTCGAATATCTGCAGGTGAATATGTTGGACTTCTCAAGGGTGGAGTGACCTACCTCCTTGAGGAACCTTGGGTCAAGTATGTGATTATTGGTAGTATGATGGCTACAAGCACCGTGATGGTTTGGGGTAACCTGATACTATTTCCAATGTATTTCAGCTATCTTCTCACCGACGTCGCTGTGTCCTCATACAGAACTCTGCTCTTTACACCCGGTGTTGTCGCTAGGGAGAGATCCGGATTCTGGTCACGAAGGTTTGATCCCAAGACTTGGATTCCACGATTCAGATTGATGCAGGCTGGAGGATTTGCATTCTATATCATATTCGCAGCAATTATGTTCTTCTTCCCTCCCCCCGTCGCAGGTGGGATATTGCTTGAGTTGGTTCTGCCATTTACAGATGTTGTTATCATGACAATTCCTGCAGAGTCAGTGCTACCCATCATCTTTATCGCCATAACCTTCTCTCTGACGATGATAGCCGCCGCGTGCGCTGATATTCTGACACAGCGTGAGATGTTAGATGTTATTCCTAACAACATCCGTAACAGCATGTACTCACTACAACCCACCATAGCAATGATCTTCGCCATGCCACAGATTGCTATCTTCGGCTGGTTGATACCAATCATCGGGTTCCCAGTAACTCTTGTCAGTATCGGCTTGATCAACGTAATTGGAGTTGTCATTATCCGAAAGGGGCTGCATCAACCAAAGCCTGCTGAACGGGCTGAGTCCTCTCAGGTCCCCTCTCATGAGGATGGCACTTCTTTCCCAGAGGAAGAGAAAGCGACAGTAGAAACCGTTGTAGACTAGACCGCGTGAACAGAATGGAGTAACAGGTTGGCTCCTGGATAGTAACATATTGTGACTCCATTCTGTGACCCTAAGAAGTGGCTTCGGTATATATACTAAATCTGAGGAGTAAATCTTGTGAAATATCATGGCTCTAGCAACTAATAACCGAACTCAACTCGCAAAGAATAACAAGAACGTAAAGGGTGCATCAACCCGAGCTCTTGCTTACGCTTACCTTGGGAGGTAATGTCAGTGGCTCTGGCAACAAACTCCCGATT
>DAOWDY010000058.1 GCA_030638785.1 Candidatus Thorarchaeota archaeon | reverse complement strand
TGTCTGCATAAGAAGCACCTTCACTACTACATGTTTCTAGTGCTTTGTTTGTCAAGTCCCTCATAGTCGAACACCTAAATTCTGGAATTGACTTCCAAGATAAGATTCTTCCGTAGAAATTTAAAACTCGTATGTTCGCATCTAAGAAAGAGAACGTCGTAGCAGTATCAATCTGCTTACATCTATGTATCCTAGACTCTCATACAATGTCAAGGCAGGTATATTGGAATAGATTTCGGAGATTACTTCAGAGATTAAGTCTCTCAATCAACTCTTTGATTTTGTCCTCAACCCAAACGAGGTGGTCACAGGAATCCCTGTCCATTATCTGTTCGACTATAGGCTGGGTTGTATCATCTAAGAGTAATCTACCCCTAAGAGCATCATGTTCGTGTAACTCTTTAAGGTTCTCTACACCTTTTTCGATTCTGATGGCAACCTCTTGGAACGGTTTACTTTTGCTCCAAGGCAGACCTAGGAGATACCGCTGATAGAAGACAATATCGAGTAAACCTCCTAACACCTTAGTATTGATCTCATGCTCAAATGGAAGATTGTGCCTTATAGTTCTAGGACTAATACCTACTTCTTTACATATTTTATATCCACGAATCATTGACCGGAAAGGTATCTTCCTGTAATCAGCGTGGCCATACTTGTCATTCTTGGCGTATATCTCTCTGATGTACTCGTACTGGTCTGGAAAATTCTTCTTCACCACTGTGAGAAAATGCTCTTTCTGTCGACCGGGTTTCAGTGTCATTCCAGCAAATAGAATATACTGAGCCCCAACTCTCTTTGCTTCCTTAGCTAAGGCTCGCATATTCTCGTCTGTGTTTCCGATTCCAGGTAGGATAGGAGTTGCCATGACTCCACCAAACAGACCACGTTTCCGGACCTCTTTGAGGGCTTCGAATCTTTCTTCTGTAGTCGATGATTTCGGTTCGAAAACATGCTTGACCTTTGGGTCATGATGTGTGATGGTAAAAGTTACGTTGGCGAATGCCCTTTCATTTATTTGCTGCAGTATATCGAGGTCTCTCAAGACCAGATTTGATTTTGTTAACACAAAGACGGGCATTCCGAAATCATATAACACCTCAAGATTTCTACGAGTGATTTTGTGTTCTTTCTCTGCCTGTTGATACCCATCTGAAACTCCTCCACATACACCAATTACCTGTCGTCGAGGAGTCATTAATGCTAGGCGTTTGGCATCTTCATCATCCAAAAAGGACCAGAGGGTTTCAGTTTCAAGTTTTGATCTGGATGTGTAACCTTCTTTCTCTAGCTCCTTCCTCATAATTTCCGGGGCGTTTTCTTTGATGCGGATATGAGTTTGAAAGTTGTCAACATGATAATACTCCGATCGTCCATCACAATATGCACATGCGAATTCACACCCTCTGTACGGGTTCAGTGAACGGTTAATGTGAAACCAACTATCTCCGTATTTGGGTTTAGAGAGTAGAGACCTTGCAGCTATTGTTTCATATTCCAAAAGTTCTCAACTCACAGACTCAATATTCAACAATTTTTGGTAGCTTTTTTGCCGACTCAACTGCATTCAGCACCTCCTTTGGAAGCGGTGCAATCCCTTCAAATCCTGATTTCTCAATAAACTCGAGAAACATTTGTCTTAACTCTTCAGGATTCCATCCTGCCAACTTTTCGGGAGTGTCTACTCCAGCATCGTGATATAATCGTGCACGAACAGAACGAAGTGCACCAACTCTTGTCAAATCTGATAATTTCACAAATTCAATAATAGAATCAAGAGGAATTCGAGTTTTGTCAGCTAATTCTTGTCTAAGTGTTGGCGTTCGACCCGCATCCAACATCTGTGTCACATTCTCAATTCCTGATTCTAAAAGGCGTTGAACATAGTCCTGATTTACATTCACAAACTTGCCAACCTTAAATGGAGTCTTCTTAATTCGTTCATGACGCATGTCACGAACCGCTTGCAATAATTCAGGCTTTTTAACAAAATCGAACCAGTAAGCAAGAGCCCAGAGATGTTTCTTTGCAGACACTTTCGGTATTGATTCAATTTCCGCAACGAAATCCTCTAGGTCTATTAGTGATACCTTACTCGGAGGTTTCCCAGGATTCCGTTTGGAATAGAAAGAATCAAATTCACTTAGGAATGAATCAATCTGGGCTACTGCTGAATCAGATCGGCCACTCTTTTTCAAGAATTTTCTAAACTGTTCCTCCTCCATTCTTAGATCCACCTAACACGGTTATTTGAAAATATCACTTCAGTTTAAGCTCAAGGATGATTCGTACTGCACTTTCTAGGAACTTGGGACATACTTCATAGAACAGGTTCGTGTCACTAGCTTTCTTCCTCTCTTCAGCGTTCATCATATCAATTTCGAGAAGTTCAGAGCAAATAGTCGTCCCATGGATTTTTCGAAACTGCCTAAGTAGTTGAGGAGTATACTCGTAAGCCTTTTCTTTAACATTAACAGGATCTTTTTCTTCTTCCCCAAGAATCATCCCCAGAGCCATTACAGCTCCGATAACAGCGCCGCAAGTTTTTCCTTCCAGTCCAATACCCCCTCCAAAGCCTGCTGTGAGTATGGGAATATTTCCGAAGTAGAATCCTTTCTCCTCAGCTACTACTCGAAAAACTGCCTGAGCACAATTGTATCCTTCTTCGAAGTGTAGTTTCGCATTTTCAATCGCAGTATCGATGGTCATAGGGCAACGCTCCTTAGGAAACAAAATTTTCGCTCTATTGTCTTTACCGGTCAAAGTCCTATTGTAAAGTGAACGGGCAGATTTTAAAGTCAGTTAAACATAGAAATTTCATAAGTTTAAGTAAAGCTTTAGGGAAGTTTAACATAATGACCAATGTGTTGCTTGTAGATATGGAAAAGTGTACAAGTTGCAAACAATGTACACTTGCCTGTTCTCTTATCAAAGAAGAACTCTTCGATCCTCATAGAGGTCGAATTAAGATTTTGAAGAAAGAAGACATTGCACTCGGAGTCCAATTACTTTGTGAACAGTGCGATGCACATCCATGCATTGATGCATGTCCAAGTGGGGCATTATCTAGGGACGAGATAACTGGTGTGATATCAGTAAATCTAGACACTTGTACTGAAAGTGGTTCATGTGTTGAAGCTTGCCCATATCATGGAATTATACTTCATCCAGTGACAAATAAACCTCTCATCTGCGATCTCTGTGGTGGTGATCCCTATTGTGCGAAACACTGTGTATCTGGCGCACTTGTATGGACCAGCGGAGATGATGAACTAGTTAAAACTAAGAAAAAATTGCGATCTGCAAGAATGGCAATGTATCGTGATGTTAAGAAGGGGGTTGCAAAATAGATGTACGGACATCAAGGAAAGATTCTACACGTAAATCTCAAGACTGGAAAGATTTGGAACGAAGACCTACATGAAGAATGGAGGAAGCTCTACGTTGGATCTCGTGGAATCAATGCAAAACTCTTGTGGGATTATTGTAAGGATTCTGACATCACTTGGGACGATCCAAGGAATATTATCATCTATGGGCCTGGGGCACTGACTGGTACCACAGCTCCTGCCTCAGGAAGAACTTCAGTTACTACCGTTGGTTGTACAACCGGACTCTATCTAAAAAGTAATACTGGGGGGCATTGGGGTGCTGAGCTTCGATTCGCAGGTTATGACAACATGGTGGTTCATGATGAAGCAGATGAGCCTTCATACATTTACATTGAGGACGACCATGTCGAAATCAAAGATGCAAAAGATCTCTGGGGTAAGGACATCATCGAAACTGACACCATGTTGAAGAAATTGTATGGAAATGAATCAAAGGGTCTTTACATCGGACCGGCTGGCGAAAAACTTGTACGTGGATCTTCAATTCACTGTTCTCTTTACCATGCAGCTGGAAGAGGAGGCGCAGCAGCAGTAATGGGTAAGAAGAATTTGAAAGCTATCTCAGTGAAGGGGAGCAAGCCTATCAGAGTCAAGGATCCAAAGAAGTTTGGCGAAGTAGCTGAAGAGATGCGTGAGCTACTTAGAGCAGATAGTGGAGCACAAGGATTGCATGAATTTGGTACAGCTGGATCAATAGCTGCAGTCAATGAATTACATGCATTTCCAGGGAAAAATTGGCAGACTGGATATACAGACAATGTTCATCCTATTAGTGGGCAAGCACTCAATGAGAAGGGGTACCTTAAGCGCCGTGTGGCTTGTTTTGGTTGTACGATTGGTTGTCATAGATATTCTGTGATTGAGAAAGGTCCAAACGCAGGTATTGCCAGTGGTGGTCCTGAGTATGAAACCTTCGGGGCATTAGGTAATGGACCCGGTATCATAGATACTGAAGGAGTACTCCGACTAAATGAGCTCTGTAATAGAATCGGTTTGGATACAATCACTGCTGGAACTGTTGTACAGTGGGCAATTGAGAGTTATCAGAGAGGAGTTCTCACTAAAGAAGACACTGATGGTCTTGACTTGGATTGGGGTAAGATTGAGGAAACTTACAAAGCAGTAGAGAAAATGGCACTGCGTGATGGCAAACTTGGAAACTTGCTTGCTGATGGCCTCAAGATTGCCACAAAGAAAGTGGGCCAAGATTCCTACAAATGGGCAATAATCAATGCAAAAGGTCTCGAGCAATCTAATGTAGAAACCAGATCCGCTAAGTCATATGCGCTTGCATTTGCGGTGAATCCGCGAGGAAATGATCACCTGATGACAGAAACATTCGCGGAATTTGGAGCAAGTCCAGAAGCAATTGATGTTATTGAAAAGGTGACAGGCGATAAGAAGTGGGCATCACCTCACTACACTGACTACAGAGCAGAGATTGTAAGATGGCATGAAGACTGCTATGAGATCACAGAGGCGCTTGGTTTCTGTGTGTTTACGTCAACTGCAGCCTATGGTGTCAATCCAGATAACATGGCTCGTCTATATGAGGCCGCTACAGGCATCACTATGACGGAAGATGAGCTAATGTTCTCAGGTAGGAGAGTTGTTACACTTGAGAAGGCTTTCAATGTGACTCGTGGAGCGACTCGTGAGCATGATAATCTACCTTGGAGGCTCATGAACGAAGGTGCAAAATCAGGACCTCTGAAGGGAGCGATGAACTCTCAAGATGAGCTAGACGGAATGCTTGATAGATACTACACACTCCACGATTGGGACCTTAAGAGTAGTTGGCCAACCAGGCAGACCTACGAGAAATTAGGAATGAAGGATGTTGCAGACTATCTTGAAACTAATGGTGGATTGCCCTAAACTAGGAGGAGAGAAATCTCCTCCTATCTTCTTCACGGATTCGTATTGATAGACAATGAAGCGATGTGATTACTATGAAAGGGTTCAAAGAATTTGGTGTCGCAATGACAGGGTTGTTTCCAGTTCGGGAAGCAGTAGATCTTGCAGTAACCGCAGAAAGGTTAGGAATTGGTTCAGTTTGGTTTGCAGAGGATTACTTCTTCAGAGGAGGAATTCCATACATGGCTGCTGCAGCCATGGCCACTGAAAAGATTCGAATAGGGTTGGGAGTAGTAAATCCCTACTCTCGCCATCCAGCATTAATCGCAATGGAGTTTGCCACACTTGATGAAATGTCAAACATGAGAACTGTGTTTGGATTAGGTTCAGGTGTTCCTTATTGGATGTCCCAGATGGGATTTTCAGTAAAGAAACCGATTTCCAAGACACGAGCCTGTGTCAATCTTGTCAGAAAAATAATGACTGGGGAACTTGTAAATCATCAAGACAAATTCTTCGAGGCAAAGGATGTACAACTGATTTTCAAACCAGTAAGACCGAATCCACCAATCTACCTTGCGTTTGAAGGAAAGCAGGGTCTCGCATTATCTGGTGAGATAGGTGATGGTTCAATCCTTTCGATCTTCAATACTCCGAGCTATGTCAAATTCGCTTGGGAGCGGATAAAGATTGGTGCTGAGAAATCAGGAAAAGACCTAAGCAATTTCGAGATGGTTTCTTATCTTCCTATGGTTGTAGATGATGACTTAGACAAGGCAATATCAATTACACGGGATTTCATGAAACTTTATCTTGCACATTCGCAGACAGGTGGTCCACTGATGAAACATGCTGGAATTAGTGATGAGGAGACCTTATCGTTCCGAGAATTGGAAAGCAAAGGAAAAGACTTTGGGCATCTCATCACAGATTCAATGGTTCAATCTTTGGGAATAGTAGGAAATGTTGAATCCTGCTTGAAACAGATACAAGAGATTGTTGATGCTGGAGTAAATACTCCTGTGCTATTCCCAGTACCTGGTATCAATGTTATTGAAACCGTCACAACAATTGCAGAGGAAATTGTTCCTCACCTCAAATAAGATCGACAATTGGAGAAGTGGGTTTGACAGAAATTGAGAATGATCTTCAACTATGCCTTTCAGAGCCTGAGAAGAAGCGAGCTAGAATTGTTGGCTATCTATTGACATTCATGGCAACCTTTTCACTTGGAACGTCTGAGATCTTCGCACCTTGGTATGCGGGAATCCTAGGGGCTTCTACTTTTGAGATGGGCTGGGCGATGGGATCATTTGGTTTAGTCTACATGGTATCTCCGATACTGGGGGGCAAAATTTCTGATAGAATTGGAAGAAAAAACTCTCTTTTGATCGCAACAGGATCATATATTGCAATTCTCCTTCTATATCCTCAACCCTTCATTATGCCCCTCCATTTGATCATAATTAGAGCACTAGAGGGACTATTTTTCGGTTTCTTCTACCCAACAATTGAGGCCCTTGTCGCAGAACTGTGTCCTGATTCACAGGGTGCAGTTTTGGGTAACTTCTCTACATCTTGGAGTGCGGGTATGATATTTAGTCCAGCACTCATAGCCTACATGGCAACATACTTTGGAAATGTTGCTAGTATCTATGTTGTCCTAGGAGTAGAACTTGCCGCGCTTGGACTCATCGCACTACTTGTGAAGAATTATACTCTCGACCAAATCACGCCAAGCTCAGAGCAGAAGGCCAATGTGCCTTATCCGGTTCCAGAAATAGACACAGAACCACCTGGAAAGGACGTTAGAACGAGCCCGCGGTTCTTCGCTGCTTACGTTTCTATTGCTCTATTCGGATTCACATCAACAGTTCTCTTAGCACTATTCCCGTCCTATATTGGAGGATTACCTGGATACACGGCACAAGATTTCGGGAATCTTCTAATGGTGTGGAATGTCACACGAACAATCGTCTTTCTGATTTGTACTAGGATCTCTCAGTCACGGATGGGCCAACTTATGGTAGTTGGTGCAACAGCAATAACCCTAGGAATGTTTCTAATTTTCACTACTCTTAATATCGCTATCTTTACATTTTCTCTAATCTTAGTAGGAGCTGGTGTAGGTTTTGCTTACCTCGGAGGTCTTTATACAGTTGTATCTGCAACTAAGAGTGAGAAAGGAGCTTATGCAGGAATTGCAGAGAGTCTAGCTGGTGCTGGTTTCTTCGCAGGTCCAATTATTGGAGGATGGATTGCTGAGTTTGCGTTGAATCTTCCATACCTACTTACAGCTGGATATGGATTGTTCTCTCTCGTAGTAATTGGGGTTCTGCTAAGAAGAAAGTAAGAGTATCCAAATCATTCTTTGACAATATCATCCAAGGAACCTTCCAGCGATGGAATCTCAGTAATTGGTTTCTTTGGAGGATTAGGATATGCAAGCTTACTGTGTGATAGTCCACTTTCAATTAATGTAACTGCAGTCCAAATACCGACTACGAATGGATCTATTATTGGAACTCCAGTAACGCGGGTTATTTCACTTAGGTCAATCTTGTGAGATAATCCTGTACAACCAAGTACTATGACATCTGCACCATCATCTATGACTTGTTTAGCCATTTCTTGAAGTTCTTTCTGAGCTTTCTCCGGAGACCCTTCTAATTCGAGAACTGGCATCTTAAAATATCTTACACTAGCACAGAAGCTTTCTAGGCCTTCTTTCCGTATCCCGGATTCCATACATCGGACTAGAGATTGACCCTGAACAGTAATGATACTGAATTTTGAACCCAATGAAAGAGCTAGATGTAGCGCTGCTTGACGAACACCAATGACTGGTTTGGTAGTTACTTCTCGTGCAGCATCAAGAATCGGGTCACAGGCGCAATCTATGATTATAGCATCAACACCATCTTTTTCAGCTTTCACAATCTGCTCCAAGATAAACGGCGCATTATATGCTTCATCGGCATTTGATTCCACACTATGAGTACCATAACGTGCATAGTAGTTTATCATCTCATACCCCTCAGGGGTGTGTTTCTTAACGAATTCACGTTTATCGGGGTCGGTCCACCAATCTTTTCCCGTGACACCAATCAGGGCAATTTTCCGCATGTTGTATCACCATGAACGCTCGATGAGTATCGACAAATCAATTGATTGCTTTCTTATCAATATAAGCGCTCAATGATTTCTTCCATAGGCTTGTATTCTAATTCAGGATGTCCGTATCTTTCTGGTGAAAATGCTTTCTTTCCTATCTTGGTGCTTCCTGCATAACGTAGTCGTTCGTGAGCAGGCAACGCTGTAATGGTTACACGCATTCCCTCCTTCAAATGTGAACTCATGATACCGTGTCCGTTATCAGGATTATGCATGCAAATCAGGTCTGGAAACATCACAATTGGATTCCCATCACACATAGCCATCATATATTCGTTTTTGACGACCAGTTCAAACTTCCCCTTGCGATCTTCAGGTAGTATGGATACCAAAACATGCCAATGACCTGCACGATCCTCACCTTTTACTTGGTCAATTTTCCCTGTTGTAAGAACTTGGCCGCCCATAATGTCGAGGAATGTATCAATGGGGTTTGATCCAGAATCATTTGCGTCCCTAATTGCTTCACCTAATTCAATCGATTTGGAAATACTATTTGGAATCACAGATTCTTTTAGCTGGGCACCACTCTGAAAGTAATGATTGTTTGCTCCTACACCACCATCTTGAACTACTGCAAATCTACCAATTTCATCAGCAAGAGCGGGACTAGTTGCCTTCTCGACAATAACAACACTCCCATTTTTACTGACTACAGGCATCGGACAGAGCTCGATACCATATCCGACAAAAGAAATCATCTGAGATTCAGGTGCAGATCTTCCAAGACCATCCCCATCTACGGTAGTGATTCCGGCACGGGCAGCAAGCGAGAGCATAACGGTTGTGTTTGTTCCACCAAGTTCGAATGGAACAAGATGATTTACTTCCTTTCCAGTAATTTTCTCGGATATTTTCATTGCCTCGTGAAGTTCGTATCTAGTTTCCCATCCCTCTAGCATATCCCCAATAGAAGTGAAAGCATTGACAGAACCCATGTATCCACCACAGACAATGAAGGATTCATCCTTGATATCTTCAGGGTCTGTGATTTCATAGACTCGTCCTCGAGCATAATCCCAATCAACCATAGGCTTCCCAAAACCTACCGGATCTCCTCCTCCTCCGGTTCCAAGAATTCCAACACCTGTCAACATGTCGTAAGCGTTTTGTTGGGTCAATTCCATTCTCTCTCCTCCTAACAAGCAGGGAATACTATGCTACTCCGCGTTTCTTGTGCCTTCCATTGAATGTACAACTTTATACCAACGTTTCTTTGTTCCAACCTTTGCTCGCCTTTTCCATCCACGAGACTTTGGAGCATCCTCAATCATCTGCAAAAGCTTTTTAGCTCGAGAAATAACCAACTCTTTCTGCTCCTCAGTGATTTCAGATTTTGTTGGAACGAAATTGATGAGTTTCTTGACATTCTCAGTCACAGTATAATAGAAGCCCCAATCTTCAGATAGTACCTTGGAGATGTAATAACCATTGACTTGACTATCATCATCCTCTTCGGAAACATCATGTGCTAGGAATGTAATAATCAGATCAATAAGATCCTTAGCGTTTATCTCAAATATCTGTGTTTTCTCAAGGAAAAGTTCTGCGAGTGGAATTGTTGGTTCATCAACTGCCAATCTGTCTCTTTTCGTGAAATCAATTTTGTGACAGAATTCAAGATGATCGTAGAAAACATCGACTTTGCGACCTCGCTCCTTGTCAATGAAAAGGTCTCTCAAAGTAGAGGCTCGAGCAAATCCGGGGGGAATCCATTCGTAACCAAGGTCATCTCTGAATAAATTGATTAATTTCCTCTGATGCTTGAAATAGCTAAGATAATCAATATCAGTTACTTCTCGCCCCATTTTGATGTGGAGATCAGTATACTCAGGGCTTTTTATTCTGAAAGCCAAGCAACCGATGATTCTGAGAGGAATTCCAAGGCCCTTGGCAGCCTTTTCAATTCGTAATGCTTCTTCCATGAAATCGTCGAGAATAGGACCATGTTTGTCTGTCATTGTATTGGCACCACTGATTCAAGGTATGATGTAGTGTTCAAGAGGTTGTCAGAACGACATTAATATCTTGTGCAATGAAGGCTAAAAATGGCCGATATGTTATAATTAACTTAAAGCCAAGAATTCTTCTACACCATTAGATTTTAAACTAGCATTGATTACAGAAACTCATCAAATATGTGATAAGCTCTTCACATATGAGATTTGAATACACAATGCAATGAGGCAAAGAAAATGAGAATCTTCCAAGCATGTGATCCGCACGGTAGCCAACAGACATGGGACAAAATGTGTAGAGCACCAAAAGTGTTCAAAGCTGATGTAGCTATGATGTTAGGCGATCTAACTGGTAAAGCCATAATGCCTATTATCCAAGAAAAGGAAGACAGATGGTATGCATCACCGCAGGGCAAGAAGAAAACCTTCAAGAAAGAAAAGGACCTTGAGAATTTCATCAAGTTTACAAAGGATGAAGGATTCTATCCCAAGATACTCACAGAAGATGAATTAGCACACCTCAAAGAAACACCAGGTTCGATAAAAGCTCTGTTCCAAGAACTTATGGTTGAGAGGATGCAAGAATGGGTCCAGATGGCTAACGAAAAAATCCCAGAGGATGTAATTGTAATTGTTAGTCCTGGAAATGATGACGATTATTCTATCGATGAAGTTATAGAAAAGGATGAGAGAATAATCTATCCTCTCAAGAAAGTCATTGATGTTCGTGGTTACCCATTGATTAGCTTGGAATGGGTGAATAATACTCCATGGAATACTCATCGAGAATGCTCAGAAGAAGAGATGCTCGTTAAGCTTGAAGCAGAATTTGCACGTCTTGATACAAATGATTACTCCAATGTGTTGTGTAACTTCCACGATCCACCTTTCAATTCCGGTTTAGATATAGCTCCTACATTGACAGAGGATTTCAAAATCAAGAAATCTGGTGCAATGGAGGTTGTAGGTCCAGTAGGAGGTAAATCTGTTAGAGCAGTAATTGAAAAGTATGAGCCATTGCTAGGAATGCACGGACATATTCACGAATCTGTAGGCTATCGAAGTATTGGTAGAACACTATGTGTAAACCCCGGATCTGAATACAGAGAAGGCATCCTGAAAGGTTTCATCATCAATATCAAAGATGGAGAAGTTACTGCAGGAAGAGTAGAAATCTAATCAACCATTCTGATTTGGAGAGTTCTTCATTACTCTCCATCCACTTCTTTTTCCGTTTCAATACAATTTCAACTATTTTCAAAATAACAACGAAAATATATAGAGGCTTAACTTATGTAGTTTAACATATTAAATAGGAGATGGCTCTTTTGACTTTGATATTAAAGACAAAAACCGATGTTGAAGATCTTGCCACAGGCTGCACCTTTTTCGGAACTGGAGGCGGTGGTGACAAGCAAACAGGTTTGAATATGCTGTATCCACATATCGAAGCTGGCAAAACAATTGAATTGATTGATGTAAAAAAAGTGAAAAACAATGATTGGGTTGCTTGTGCCTACTATTCAGGTACGATTGCTCCACCAACTCCTGAATTAGAAGCAATCAGAACAAGGTTTCCTTGGGATGCCTATGAAAATGAACTTGCTGCAGGTTTGGAAACCTTAGAAAATCACATGGGTGTAAAATTCAAGGCAGTTGTTCCTTTTGAGCTAGGAGGAGTAAACACACCTGCTCCCATCGATGCTGCGGTGAAACACAACATACCTTGTGTTGATGGTGATTATGCAGGGAGAGCAGTTCCTGAGATTTGTCAAAACACTGTGTGTGTTCATGGTTTCTCAATGGCACCAATGGCACTCATCGATTGGTATGGGGATAAAACAATTGTTGAAAGTATAGTAAATTATGAAATGGGAGAACGTATTTCTAAATCTCTAAGCGAAGCTGCTTGGGGAAGATTAGGAAATGTGGCATTCCCAGTTCAAGGCAAGGACTTTCACAAAGCCATAATTCCTGATACACTAACAAAAAGCTACAATGTAGGACGAATCATTCGAGAAAGCCGCGAATCTGGTGATGATCCAGCAGAGCGGATTGTGAACGAAATAGGCGGTTGGGTTCTTTTTCGGGGAGAAGTTGTCAACAGAACCTGGGAGAATAGAGAGGGATACATGTGGGGTGAAACCGTAATCAAAGGAAATGGTATCAAGCCGGGCAATATGATGAAGGTCTGGTACAAGAATGAAAACCACATTACATGGCTTGATGACAAACCATGGATAACCAGTCCAGATATAATAGAAATCATAGATTCAAAATCAGGAGAACCGATAACCAACACCGACATAAAAAATGGAGATATTGTTTCTGTTATCGGAATGAAAGGAGAGCCGATATATCGAACTCCAGAAGGTCTGAAAGTACTAGGGCCACGTCATTTCGGATTTGATCTCAACTACTCTCCAATTGAAAAGTTAGTATAAAGCTAATGGGGTCATCATAAACAATCGATGACCCTTTCAAAGCATATCTTTGAAGTGAGGTAAGTGGTATTATCTCACTCGTTCAGTCAATATGTGCATTGTATAATGCTTTCTCAATCCTTTAGGTACTTGC
The DNA here is from genome assembly GCA_030638785.1 of Candidatus Thorarchaeota archaeon. Classification (GTDB taxonomy): domain Archaea; phylum Asgardarchaeota; class Thorarchaeia; order Thorarchaeales; family Thorarchaeaceae; genus MP5-2226. The sequence continues at coordinate 17,724 of DAOWDY010000058.1, read as the reverse complement.
AGGACCTCTACTCCCTTGTAGTCATCATTGTAGAACTTTGTGCGTTTCTTTTTGTAATCAATGTCTTCTTTTCGCATTATTCTGGCGGCGTGATAGATTAAGCCCTGAGTCCATTCATGAAGAAACTCTTTCTCTTTTCGATTTAAACTAGGATCGCCTTCAGTGTATTCAAAAACTGCCCAAGCAACTTTCCTATTAAACCAAGCATTTGTGATTGCAGAAGTAAACACTGAAAATACAGCTATCAATGCAAGCGGTATGTTGATTGCAACAATCCAGTCAATTCTTAAAATCCAACCAACAACTAGCAACGGTGCAGAAATCGTAAGCAAGGCAAGAGCTAAGAACGCTATGATTTGTCGATTTCTCAAATACGTTTCAACATTCTGGACTTTGGGACCAACTGCTGCAAATTTGTGTAATACACCTTTCACCGTTGGCCACTGTTTTATGAATCCACGGGGTACTTCCCCTTTTGACATCCTCTTATCCATGAATGTCAAATCAAAACACCTGTATATCTGATATCCATCAAATACGGTGATTAAACTCCGAGTTAGCTTTAAGTCTAAATCAGAAGGATCGAATTTGAATTCATTTAACGGAATGGTAGTTCCCTTTTTTTTCTTTGGCCTTTGACTCATGCTGAAAAGTCCTCTTCAAGGGTGTAGGTTAAAGCCACCTAATTAACATTTGTGATTTAAAAAAACCGACTTGTTTAAGTGGTCCGCTCGATTGGAATCTTGAAGTATCTCTACGGAAGTCGTTGAGATAAAGTGATTGAAAATTAGGTGAATACCGTAAAATGTCAGAAGAGGTCGACCTAACAGGTTACGAGTATATTGGAAAGGCACCATACTCGAAGACGCCGGATATGTTGGCTCTAGATTCAAAAGAGGCACGTTTTGTGCTTCATAGAACCAAGAGAAAGAAATCATATCAGGTAGTATTTGACACGCATTGGTCAGAAGTGGTATCTTTCGATTGCTGTGAGGTTAATTATGCCAAGGATGATAAATCTTGGCCTCTTGATGATGATCCCCTTAAGGATATGGAAGTCATTGGTCCAGCAGGGATGTTATTCATCTTTCTCAAACCTACTGATCAAAATTTCTTCCAGATTTGGTCCTACATCCCTCTTGAAGACGTTCGAATGGTACAAGAAATGGTAGAAGAATATACAGGCAAACCTCCTGTTCCTGGGCTTGCGCATCATGGGAATGCGGCTATTGTGAAATATATTCTGGACCGTTGTACAATTCGTGAACGTCATCCAACAACTTGGCATGATTGGGTTAAAACAGGCCCATTGCTGGGAAAGCCCAGAAAAAAGTGGCGGGAAAGAGGACCTGATTTTGTATTTTGCGAAGAAGGATTTGGAATTGATTTCTACGGGGCTGGTGAGTCGCTAGAACAGATGTCAACTTTCTGGCCATGGAGATTAATATCTAACGTAATGATCGATGACTATCACATCCTGTATCAATGGTATGATGATGATTATGTTTTCAGACAACAAGTATGGGATAAGGACGAACGAAAGGTCATCTTTGAAAAAGCAAAGGCAGCTTTGAATTCGTATCGATTGAATGATGATGTCGATGAGTTCCTCTCAATTCGTCCATGGTCTTTTCCATCATATTTTCATTCAACTTGGGACAAATTGGAACCATTCCTTAGTAAAGCAAGTAGAAATGGATTTCCACCGATTGAAGATTTCGTTGAAGAATAATCCAAACCATTTACTATTCGGGATTGCCACCGAGTAATTAACATATTTTCAAAGATTGGAAATAGTATGTAATGCAAAAGTGAAAATAGGCTTTGAATAACCCAAAAAGAAAGAGTGGAAGAGAGCAAAAGCTCTCTTCTGTTCTAGATTGATTACTCTGGCGGGAGTTGTCCGAATATTGCAGACATTTCGATACCTTTCGCCTTGTTCTTTGCACCATAGTACATGTATGCTATTTGACCAATTACGTACACTGCCACAGTGAAGAGTATTTCATACTGTGCTGTGGGTACGAATGCAATCATTGCATAGAAGAATATGGCTCCAGATACAATACCACCGATAGCGACTAGCGGAATTCCGAGTAATTTCCATCCGCCACTCCGCTCCCATAATGTCGGCCGGTAATACGGTAACGACACTGCGGCTAAGGCCATTTGCCACCGTATGAATACGTAGGTAAATGCCACACCTACCAGTGCACCTAGCGCTGTAGCATATATTGCTTGTAGGAATGTAGCATAGGCCAATGTTGCCGTCGCTAGGATTAGCCAGAAGTACAGCGTGATATGCGGCACATGGTACTTCGGATGTACTCTGGCGAACGCTTCTGGACAGAACCGATCCATAGCCATTGAGTGCATAGGTCTCGTCACCCAAAGCGCATTACTTGGCGAGTCTAGTATGCTAGCAAATATTGGTCCCAAGATAACGAACCATGCCAGTGGACTTGTACCCATAATAACAGCAGCATAGTTGCCGAAACCTGGGAAGAATGTAAATGCGGTGTTTGCTTGGTACAAGAAAGAGCCCATTGAAGCCTCAAGTGCAAAACCAGAAAGTAGGAAGAATGCTGCAATTCCAGCCCATCCACCCACGTTGCTTAGTGGAATGTTCTTGCTGGGTTGTGAAACTTCTCCTGCTACTGGCATAATGAGGTAAGGCCACATCATACCCACCGTAACGATTAATGCTGGTCCAACTGCACCTGCGTTAAACGTCGTATATGCTGCAAGATCTGCTGGAGATATCGTAGAATTGACAGCTGCATAGCTTCCTGCACCGAATACACCGTCCCAAATCGTATCTGTCATTGGCGTCATTAACAGCACAAGGTCACCTATAACCAACGAAGCGATACTGATGATACCTAATATGATTACGAACCATCCAAGCCATTTTACACTTAGATAGCTAAATACGAACCCTACTAGAATCATTGCAAACGCTGCGATGAATAGGATAATTGGATCTTCCAATGCTGTTGCTGCTGCAAGTAATCCTGCATCGTTATTGGCACTGCCAATTACGAACAGACCACCTGCAAATATCTGTACTGCGAAGAAACTACCAGTTCCCCTGAAAACAGGGTTGGTTATCACGCTTCGCCATCCTTCCATTACACCAAATATAGGACTCAGACCTCTACCAGTAAAGTGGTATGAGGCTCCCGACCTAGGCATTGCAAGCATCAGGCACATCAATGCAATCGCTTCAAAGAAGACAGCGAATGATCCCAATGCAAACATCGGGACTAATTGCGCGCCTGGATTCCAGGTCGAGATCTGTGGTCCAGCAAAGTGGAACCACGGACCTAAAGTAAGTGCTATTGGAAGAAGTAGTGCGAAGCCCGTACCAACCTCTTTCACGAGGCCGGAGCTTTCACGTACAAATAGGAGTTTATCTTCTTCGCCCATTTGTTAATTTTCTCCTCTTATTCACGGCGAATACAACTATTTCGTCTCTCCGTGATGATTGGGAAATAAGGCAAAACAGCTATTAAAACCTTATTAGAAAAAAAAAAGGTCGATTTGTTAAGACGTCTTAAGTTATTTAGTTAGGAAAACGCCGAAACGAACTTCGGCACATTTCCTACCGATTATCGTGTTCAAAGATCTATGCTGGGGATTATCTCATCGATGAATGTAGGTTCTAGTTGTTCGAAAAAGTTGTCATCAATAAGAAATACATTCACTGGAACAGTTCGAATCCCAGTTTTACTCTCTGTGAGTATGTGTAAGAGGATATCTTTGTCCATGATGTGAACAGGCGTGGTGGAAACATTAGGAACAAGAGCTTCTTCTTTGCCTAAATCGTCCAATATTCCATTCGAGATAAGGACTCCTTGATTTGCGCCATATCTGGGCAAGGCTCCTCGAATTTCAAGTATTGTTTCCTTTGTAATCTTCTCATCTAGACCACACTTTCTCACATGGAAAACTACTGGGGCATTACCCCCATCATCTAACCATGACGTTGTAAGAATAATCGTATTGTTGTAACGATCTCGCTCCTGTACTAATTCACCGTCTTTACCAACTCGAGCTCGAGTGTTAGTCAGGATTACAACAGCAAGTTGTTTGAATGCATCGATACTTAGATTCGCAATAGCCTCATTCATTTTGCTTTTAGTGACCATATTGAACTCATCAGCTCGTTTCCGTACCTCCTTCACTGACTCTTCGTCAATTGCACCCTCGCAAAGATCATTATACTGATAGAGTCCGGGTCCCTTTCTCACAAAATAAGCTGGTCGATCATCCCGCTTTGCTTGTTTCCTCTCGATCGAGAGTGATGCGGATACTGAGGCAGGGTCTCTTCCTAGATCCACTGCGATGTCAGTGTAATGAACAGCTTTGTTCCTTGCATGCTTTGCCAGCCATTTTTTTAAGGTAAGTCGTTGTACTTTGTCGTCTATCGTCAACGTAATCACTGCCCTTTAACCATCCGCGCGGGGATGGGAAATTTAAAGTCCTTGTGGATGTATTGGTTGTTTTAATAACATCGTATATACCTTTTGAAATTAAGTAAGACGTAGTACCAATGTACATAAGTGAGCATCACAATTCGTAGATTTAATATTCACTATTGTTTTACTTTAATATACACGGATGTGTTCATCATATGATTCAAATCTTTGTCAAATTATTGGCTCGTGGACTAAAATCCTACGAGCATGACATGTTTTCCTTTGACACAGACGAAAATGTTACCGTAAGTAATTTGATAGATGAACTCTATGATGAATATGGCGAACGGTTCGAAGTTTATTTTGAGGATTGTGAGAATAGAACTCTTCGAAGAGACGCTATTATTTTTGTGAATGGAGCAAATATGGTTTCCAAGAAAGGATTAGATACACATCTCTCTGAAGGCGACCTTATAGTTTTCATGATTGCCGCTGTTGGTGGTTGAAAGAAGAAGAACTGAGCTCCTCAATCTTCAGGTATGTAGTATGGATCTAAAATCTCTTTATCTGCAATTCCCGCAGACACAGCCATCAATTCTGCGATATCAAGAACTCTAATGGGAGCATCTGCATGATAAACAGCATGAGTGAGATTCATCTCACATGCAGGACATATTGTTGAAACAATCTCTGCCTCTGTAGCTTGAATATGTTTAAGCCGTTCACTAGATACTTTCTCAGAATGAGTGTCGTACATCATTTTTACTCCGCCACCTCCACCACAACAGAAAGCATCCCCTTTGATACGCTCCATCTCCTTGAATTCTAATCCAGGAATCGCATTTAGAACATTGCGAGGTGGAGCATAGATGTCCCTATATCGCCCAATCTCACAGGGATCGTGATAAGTTACAATCATTTCAATAGAGTTCTTCAATTTGAGTTTCTTCTTCTCCACAATTTCTTCCAGAACCTCACTTGTATGTCGAACTTTGAATGGAAGTTTTTCTAATCCCAATAGGTGTGGGTATTCCTCATCAAACGCCCTGAAACAACTTGGACATGGGGTAATGATTTCCTTGACTCCTTTTGCCTGCAAAGTGCTCATGTAATCTTCAGCCCATTCTGTAGCAGATTCCATCTTCCCAGTGATCCAGTAAGGAGTACCACAACACTTCTGATCATCACCAAGAAAGTCTAGCTCATACCCTGCTGCTTGAAGAACCTGTACTAGGATCTTCGTCTTCTCCTTGAAACGATGACTTGCTAAGCAACCAGGGAAGAATAAAGTTCCTGAACCCTCTGTAAATTCAATGCCATCCGTCCATTTATTGTGAACTTCCGAAGTGTCTGCAAAGATATTTCCTGATTCTTTTGCAGTATCAGCCATAGCTGCACCTTCTGGAGGAATTTCGATTCCTTGTTCAACAAAATCTTGGCGCATAGCCTTCGTGATTGCAATGACATCAATTTGAGCTGCTTTCTTGCATTCTTCCTTGCATCTTGCACACATGAAACAGCCAAAGATACGTTCACCTAATTCCACGGAGTACTCAAGATTCCCTTCAAGAATACTACGTGCTATTGCCATTCGTCCTCTAGCTGTGGAGGATTCCCAGTACTGGGTGAACACTTCAGGACAGCGCTCATTGAACTCTTGGCCTTTGCAGAAGTTGCATCTTCCGCATGCATATATCATATCCTTGTACTCTTCGATTCTCACTTCATGTCCTCCTCAGGTATGAATATGCCTCGTTGAAGGATGTTCTTTGGATCAAGCGTCTTTTTCAGCGCCTTAAGTAATCTGAGATATCCCGTATCATGGCTTGCAAAATATGGCCGTAACCCATCTCTACCACCGATACCATATGGAACAACTGGACCATCGTGACAAATCTCATTGATTTCATTCGCCATTTGTACAAGGTCATCCCACTCATCTGGTTCGTTATAGTTAGTGACCATGAATGCCAACCATGATCTTGGTACAACTTGTCCGCCAAAACCTGCTTTAGTGTATCCTCGTTTCTCTATGAGTTCCTCCTTCCAAACTTTGTAAAGAAACCTGATTTCATCAATTGCAATAGTTCCTGCTCCAAAGAAATGCCAAACACCTGCGGTGAATAGGTCTGTGAGGCCTGTTAGAATCCTATCAAAGTAATCGTGTGCTGGGGCAGGATCCATGCTCTCGTAGTTTTTCTCCTTCAACCAAGCAAGAATTCTATTCTTTCTATGCTCCATGATTTCCTTTTCATATCCAAAGATGTCCATCATAACCATGAAGCTCTCTGGTGCAGTTGGATCAACCCAGAGATAGATTCCTTGAAGATATTCGTCACCGACCTGTCTATTGATGAAATGACCAAACTCAATCACATCATCGAGTGTAGACATCACAGTAAGCAATCGTTCTTTGAAGTCAGTCGCAGGTCTAATCCTTATTGTTAATTCTGTACAGATCCCTAGAATACCCTCAGCCCCGATGAACATTCCTGCCAAATCTGGTCCTAAACACTGTCGCTTAAATTTACCAGCACCAGGCCAAGCTGCGGACCCAGTTTCGACAACATCGCCATTTGGTAATACCATCTCAAGAGTAATTACATCACTATCGCCATGATATCCGAACTTTGCTGTTGAGTGAGGTCCACTTCCTGCTTTCATAATAGATCCAGCAATCGTCATGGCAGGACCGCCAGCTTCACTACAAAGGTATGTTAGTCCTAGTTTTTGTAATTCCCTATCTAGTTTGGCCCATGTGCAGCTTGGTTGTACGGTTGCAGTCAGATTTCTCTCATCAACATTTACAATCTTGTTCATTCGGCCCATATCAAGCATTATACCAGGTTCTTGTGCGAGATATGCATCCCAATGGGATGTTCCACCTCCACGTACGTAGACTGGGACATCGTAATCATTTGCAATCTTGAGAATACCTTGAATTTCTTCTCTAGTTTCGGGCATTACAATATGAGTTGGTAATTTCTGCTTTGCAGGACTTAGATCTCTACCATATGGAATGATATCAAAGTCCTTATCCGAAACCTTCTCGGGTCCGACTACTTCTGACAAGAGCTGAGTAATCTTAGGTACATCAACCATCGATGGGAACTCCTTCATACGGAAAGTATCTTCTCTCTAAGTGCCTCAGTGGATAATTAAGGACTCCGGTTAAAAGCTTAAGATGACTTAAGAAGTCGATGACAAACCACTTTAATACAGCTTTGTGCATTTCTGAGTTATGAAGTCCCGGGAGAGATTCCACAAAGCCATGAACCATGAAGAACCAGATAGAGTACCATTAGATATCTGGACAACACCCGCTGCATATGTAAAGACACGAGACTATCTTGGTATAACTGCAGATGAAAACCAAGAATGGGGAATCATGGCACCACTTCAAATTTCTGAAGAATTTCTTGAGAGACTCCACATTGATTTCAGACGTGTATACATGAATCCCGCATCGAGTTTCGAGATGAAAACATATCCTGATGGAACAACTGATTCAGAAATGGGCTTTCGAGGAAAATGGATGGGACCTTATTGGGAAGTTACTCACTTTCCTTGGGCAGAGTTCACTGAAGTAGAACAAGTCGAAGATTACGAATGGCCAGATCCTGATGATTCTAGTAGAATGGATGGAGTTGTAGAATGGGCAAGACATCTTCACGAGGATACGAACTATGCTGTTGTCGGAATGGTAGGCGGGCCGTGGGGTGTTTTCGAGATATGCAGTCATTACTTGAGAGGGTTTCAGAAGTTTCTCTTGGACATGAGCATGAGACCTAAACTGGCAGATGCGATGATGAAGAAAGCATTAGAACATGCACTAGATATGAATCGAGTCTTTCTTGAAAGCGCCGGGGAATATTTGGATATTGTCCAAACAGGAGACGATCTTGGTCATCAACATGGCCTATTAATGAGTCCCAAAATGTACCGTGAAAAGATAAAACACATGCACAAGAAAATCCATAGAGATATTCACAAACGATCTCCACATGTCAAGATACTCTATCATAGCTGTGGTGCAGTTGAGCCTTTGATTGAGGACCTAATCGATGTCGAAGTTGACATTCTAAATCCAATTCAACCCTTGGCAAAGGGTATGGATTCCTATGAATTGAAGGAGAGGTATGGAGACCGTATCGCATTTCATGGAGGTATTGACCTTCAACATGCAATGACTCCACAGAGTACAATGGAAGAACTGAGAGTTGAGATTGATACTAGAATCAAAGCACTTGCTCCAAATGGAGGATACATTCTTGCTCCTGCTCACAATCTTCAACCTGAATCACCCCCAGAAAAGGTAGTAGAGATGTATGATTATGCTTTGAAAAGAGGGATGTATCCAATCAACATCTAGGGCATAGGCTTCTCTTTGTGAAGATCGTAGGGATCTTCTCCATCTTCAAGTTTATCTTCCCACCATTTGTCAGTTGATACAACTTCCTCTGCTGATAAAAGAACTTCTTCAATACGGGCTTGAGGAATAACAACCACACCGTCCCCATCACCAAAAATGAGGTCTCCAGGGCTAACAGTAACACCACCACATACGATAGGTTCACCAACTGATTCCATATCCATACGACCTCTCATTGTTCCAGGATGTCGACCTATTCCAAATACAGCGAAATTCACTTGGTCGATGTCATGGATATCTCGTGAAGTTCCATCAATAACTGCACCACGCAAACCACGTGGAAGACCAATTTTGGTCATCACTTGTCCCCAGGCAGAACAATCAGTTGCACTAGCAGTATCGATTACAATGAGATCACCATCTATTGCATCTGTTGCCAAGCTCATGAAAATCTTGAGCTGTTCCTCATCATATGGTTGATTAACAGGAGACTTGACTAATTTCGCAGTTCTTGCGAATCCTGCTAATCTTACGTTCTTTGTCAGTGGAACAATTACGGAATCCATACAGACTCTACCAATTCCCACTTCATCAGCCGCATCGGATAACGCCGCAACATAGAGTTTCATTGTTCTTTCAATTATTTGTTCTCGATTTACCAAATGATTCTACCACCATTATTCTACAAAGTACCTATAGATGCAGTATGGATCCCCTCTCATCATGCACATAGGTAGTGTCATCTTCACATTCGAATCTACAGCTTGTCCAATACCCTCGTCCATTTTACAAACCCACTCACAGATATCAGGATGAGCTCCTTTTGCCTTGAATCCCTCAATCCATGGACAATGTGTCACCTTCATCTCTATCTCGGCAGCCTTGTCAGTGATCAAGTCAATATGGAACCCAAAGTAAGGGTGAGCCGAAACAAAGAACTCGTAGATTGAATTTAACTTACCCTTCTGCAATCCACCATCTTCAATTCCTGCTTTACCCAATTCAAGACCATGAAGTCGGTTTGCCTCTCCCAATGCATCGAGACCTTCTCTACCCCCAAAGGCTCTTACAGATTCTACATAGACTGCATGTGCGCTTGCAAGTGTGAACATATTGTTTTTCCGAACATCATCAGCTGAGGGTTTTGTCAAGGATTGAACACCCTTACAAATCTTAAACTTCCCACCTTAAATTTCCTATCAGAACGCAACTTGTCTGATGGTCTATTTAATAGAGTATATATCTTCGATTAAGCCCGACGTGTATGGGTGAGAATCGTGCTTGCTGACCGAAATCAAGATGTTCCTGCCAGTGAAATCCGTAAGATCTTCAACATGGTTCTAGGAAGGACAGATATACTCGACTTGACTGTGGGGATTCCTGACTTTGATACTCCTGATTTTGTGAAAGAAGCTGCGAAAAGAGCAATTGATGAAGGCTATACTCGCTATACACACAATGCAGGATACTTGGAAACACGAGAAGCTGTCGCTACCAAATTAAAACGGGATAATGGTATCATTGCCAATCCGGAGGGCGAGATAATGATGACCGCTGGTGGCATGGGTGCGTTAGTCCTCGCAAACATGGTTTTGATCAATCCCGGTGATGAAGTTCTATATCCAGACCCAGGTTTTGTCAGTCATTTTGCACACATCAGACTCGCAGATGGAATACCTGTCCCTATTCAATTGAAGAAAGAAAATAGCTTTGGCATAACAGCAGAAGATATTGAAGAAGTCTTAACCGATAAAACAAAACTCCTCGTTCTTAACTCACCAAACAATCCAACCGGAGGAGTGATTTCAAACAAAGAACTGCGTCGAATTGCAGAATTAGCCAATGATCGTGACTTCTATATCATCTCAGACGAAGCTTATGAACAGTTTAGATATGATAACACAAAAACAGAATTTATTGGTGCACTCCCAGGTATGAATGAACGTTCTGTGTCCTTATTCTCATTGTCAAAGACATACGCAATGACTGGGTGGAGAATTGGAGCTGTCGCAGGTTCAAGTGAAATCATTGGTGCCATGACCACGCTCCAAGAACATTTACTCGCTATGCCCACCTCAGTTTCTCAAAAGGCGGCTGAAGCAGCAGTCGCTGGGCCACAGACATGTGTCATGGAGATGTTAGCTACGTTCAAGAAGCGGAGGAACCTGATTACAAAGGGATTGAATCAAATTGAAGGTGTAGAATTAGACCCTCCAGGAGGTGCATTCTATGCATTTCCAGATGTTTCTGCATTTGGTATGAAATCATATGATCTTGTGATTAAACTTCTTGAAGAAACAAAGGTCGTGACAATTCATGGAACAGCTTTTGGAGAATTTGGAGAGGGTTTCCTAAGACTATGTTATGCTGTATCTACTGAACGAATTGAAGAAGCATTACAGAAACTAGATGCATATCTTCCCAAACTACTACCCAAATGATACCAATGCGAAGAGTAATCAATAGAAATTACGAAAGTGCTGAAGATGACCTCTCGAACAGAGCGCTTGAAGAACCTCATGCTTGATTCCGAGCCAACAATCTCCTCAGAGCGAGCGGTATTATTTACTCAGTATATGAAAATGAATGAGGGTGAACCAATCAGGCTCCGGCTCGCAAAAGCGTTTGCTCATGTTCTTGACAATATGACAATTCGAATAGAACCAGAAGAATTGATTGTCGGTAATATGGGACCAACTCCTCGTTCTTGCCAGATATTTCCAGAATATAGTTGGACTTGGATAGAAGAAGAGCTCGATAGATTCGAAATAAGACGAACAGAGAAATTCGCGATATCTGAAGAAGATAAAGCCAATCTAAGAGATGTGTTCAGATACTGGAAAGGCAAGAGTACCTCTGAAATCGCAAAAAAGAAGATATCTGAAGAATCGCTGAAAGCTTCAGAAGTGGGTATATTTACAATAGGGGCCCATGGGACAGGGATTGGGCATCTCACTGTGGATTATAGAAGAGTTCTAACTGCTGGGATAATGAGTTTTCTCAAAGAAATTAGAGAGAACATGAATTCAATTGACATTTCCAGAAATATTCTCTACAATGCCATGGAAATTCAACTAAAGGCAGTCATTCGTTTTGCCCATCGATTTAGTATGCTTGCAAAGGAGAAAGCTGAGATAGAGGAAGATGCAGTTCGAAAAGCGGAACTACTTGAGATTGCACGAATTTGTAAGAAAGTTCCCGAGTTTCCTGCAGAAACCTTTCAAGAGGCATTGCAATCCTTTTGGTTCATTCATCTACTAGTTCAGACTGAATCAAATGGACATTCCATATCAACTGGAAGATTTGACCAATACATGTATCCATATTTCATGAATGATGTAAACGAAAACAATCTCACCGAGGAGCAAACTATCGAACTCCTAGAGATGTTATGGATCAAATTCACGTCCCTTATCAAACTAAGAAACGAATACTACAGCATAGCATTTGCAGGACACCCGATGTTTCAGAATTTGACAATTGGCGGACAGGATGAGAAGGGAGATGATTCTTCAAATGACCTTACATCTCTGATTCTCAAGGCGACAGGGAACATCAAGGTACCACAACCAACGGTTTCTTTCAGATGGCATAACGCAACGCCTGAGAGATACAAACTAGAAGTAATTGATGTGGTTTCCAAGGGTCTCGGAATGCCAGGGATATTCAATGATGAAATCATTATACCAATGATGAAAGACAAAGGAACACACCCGGATGAAGCACATGATTACTCAATCCTTGGATGCGTAGAACCAATAATAGAAGGGAAGTCAGACCCTCGACCTAATATCGGTTATGTGAATATTCCAAAGATTCTTGAGATTACATTGAACAATGGGAGAAATCCCAAGACAGGGGAGCTCGTTAGCAAAGAAACAGGAGACCCAAGAGAGTTCACTTCGTTCGACCAACTGTGGAAAGCATTCGAAGAGCAGATAGATTATGCTATCGTATTATTAACAAATGCAGACAGAATCTCTGCAGGAGTTCTTGCAGATCACAAAGCTACTCCCTTAATTTCCGCCCTCTTGGAGGGATGCATCAGTAAAGGACTTAGTATGCAAAAGGGCGGGGCTATCTACAATTCAGGAGGAATAATGGGAGTTGGAATAGCTATAGTTGCTGATTCCCTTGAAGTCATCCGAAGGTTTGTTTTTGAGAGGAAAGAGTTATCCATGGATACTCTTCTCGATGCACTCTCAAAAGATTACGAGGGTTATGAAGAGATTCGAGTGAAATTGGAGAATGATCGCAACAAATATGGAAATGATATTGAGGAAGTAGACTTTCTTGCAAGGGATGCAGGTGCTGCATTCTGTAATTCCATTCAAAGCAGAATGACAACACGTGATGGACCCTATCACGGGGCGTTGTTCTCTGTTTCAATGTACATTCCTCAAGGAGAAACTCTTGGAGCAACTCCTGATGGTCGCAAAGCTGCCGTCATGCTTTCTGATGGAGTATCTCCAACTCAAAATCGAGATGTGAATGGACCCACTGCTGCAATGAAATCAGTAGCAAGGTTAGATCATTCATTATGTTACAATGGCACTCTATACAACATGAAATTCACTCCAGATATGTTTTCCAATCTCACTAGCAGGAAGAAGTTTCTTGGGCTTATCGATGCGTATTTTCAAATGGGCGGCTTCCATATTCAATTCAATGTCGTATCTCGAGAAGTATTGGAAGATGCTAAAATCAACCCACAGAAACATCGCAATCTGATAGTACGAGTTGCAGGTTATAGCGCATACTTCATTGAATTAGACCCATTTGTTCAGGACGAGATAATCGCTAGAACAGAGTTTACTGGTAGTAGCGTTTGATAAACAAACTTCGACAAATTTAACAACAGCTTAAGTTCCATCTCTAACTAACTTTAACTTTCGCGATGTGTGATTTCTGATGGGATATGATGTTGTTACATTCGGTGAAGTAATGCTAAGACTCTCACCACCTGATTTCTTGAGATTTGAGCAGACTCATAGTTACAATGCACACGCAGGTGGTGCTGAGATGAATGTCGCGGTTGCCTGTGCTAGGTTAGGATTGACCTCTGCATATGTAACCAAACTCGGAGATAATTCAATTGGCCACTTCATTAGGAACCAAGCACGAACTCACGGTGTTGATACATCCTATGTACTGTGGGATCCTGACAACAGGTGTGGCGTGTACTTTGTTGAATTTGGAGCAGCTCCGCGAACTAATAGAGTGATTTACGACCGTCAGCACTCTGCGATAAGCAAGATCAAGAAAGGAGAGGTTGCTTGGAATGATATTTTCAGTGATTCCAGGATCTTTCATACTAGTGGTATTACCCCCGCTCTCAGTGAGTCATGCGCGGAAGTTACGATGGAAGCACTGAGAGCTGCAAAAACAAATGGATGTCAAGTTTCTTACGATGTTAACTACAGAGGAAAACTGTGGACACCCAAGCAGGCAAATAAATTCATGGAACCAGCGTCTGAGTTTATTGATATTCTAATAACAACTGAGGAAGACACTAAGGTTGTTTATGGAATTGAAGGAACAAGTTACGAAGATGTTGCTGAGAAACTCATGGACAAATTTGGGTTTGAAGTGGTAGTGATCACTCTTCGAGAGACACCAACAGTTCTGCGAAATAAATGGTCAGTCTTTGCATATTCAAATGGCAAGGTCTTCCGGAGTCCAGTATATGATGTGGAAGTAATCGATAGACTCGGGGGAGGCGACTCTTGTAGTGCAGGTTTCATCTATGGATATTTAGTTAAAAAAGACCTACAGCAAGCTGTTGACTTTGGCGGAGCTTTTTCTGCATTGAAACATTCGGTCCCGGGAGATCTCGCATTTGTATACAAGGAAGAAGTTGAGAAGTTGATCAAAGGACGCGAGAGAGGACTCAGGATAGATAGGTAGGTGTACAGTATGTGGGACAAACAAGAAGCATTGGATCTTGTTCACAAGACCGGATTGATTCCAATAATCAGAGTTGATTCAACAGATGTCGCACTCAAAGTTGCTGATGCATTTCTTGATGGTGGAATCAATATCATTGAAGTGACATTCAGCGTGCCAGATGCAATCAAGGTAGTGGAGAAACTCTCAGGAAAACTAGGTGACAAGGTTCTCATTGGTACTGGGACCGTTCTAGACGGTGCTACTGCAAAACGAGCTATATCAGCAGGTGCAGAATTTATCGTTAGTCCACTTTATTCAAAGGACCTGATAGAAACAACAAACAGTCTTGAAAAGCCATGTTTTCCTGGGGCTTTGACTCCCACAGAAATCACAGAAGCATTCAATATGGGTGCGGACGCTGTGAAAGTTTTCCCGGCAGGTAATATGGGAGGTGCATCCTATCTTAAGGCTGTTAGAGCACCTCTTCCTCATATACCTCTTATTCCAACAGGAGGAGTCAATCTTGATACTGCAGGTCCACTTTTTGAAGCTGGAGCATTCGCACTCGGTGTTGGTAGTGCAATTACAGACAAGAAAGCAATCCAGGAAGGAAACTATGACATCATCACTGAGAACGTCAAGAAATTCCTCAAAGTTGTAAAAGAATACAGATGACCGTTGTTCACTATACCTTCTATGCAGCTATGAGCCTTTCCAGAAGCATATCGTAATCATTATACGTCCTTAGACCGGGTAGTTTTCCTGCGGGTTTACCATGGTGGATGGCAATTATCATTGGAACTGATTGAACTCCAAATTGTGTCGTTACTCTTGGATTCCTGTCAATATCGATCTTACCAAAGAAGGCTTTTCCTTGGTAATCCTTGGCGAGCTCATTGAAGATGGGTGCCAGCATCTTACAAGGATTACACCATTCACCAAAGAAGTCAATTAATGCATACTTGGTCTTCTGAACAGTGGGCCAAAAGGTAGCATCAGTTAGAATATTGACAACACCGTTTCCCATTGGTTCAGCTACTTTTGGAGCCTGAGCTTCTTGCATGAGTTTTTGAATTTTTCGACGTCTGATTTCTGCTAGTTCATCATCCAAGTCCAAAAGGACCTCCTTCAGTTGTGCATAGCTCTTGCACAACACTTTATGAATTCTTCGATTGCACTTAGAAACCTTGCGTAATAGGTCTACTTAAAACTCCACTAAATCGGTGCAACAATCATCCTGGAGCAGCAAGTTATGTCCAACGAGAATCTAAAATATTATGGATTGCTTATCATAGCGTCATTCACCTGGGGCGCATCGTGGGTGGCAGCAAAAATACTCGTTGACATAGCTCCACCTCTAACAATTGGGTTCTTCAGATTTCTAATAAGCAGTATCCTCTTTGTTTCTCTTATCGTTTTAACAGGCAACTCTCTGAGGAAGATATTCACACGAAGCAAGATCAAGTGGCTTGTTCTTCTAGGATTTACAGGTATCTTTGGGTATGGCGTTCTTTTCCTTGTTGGGATGAGATTCACTACGGCAGCACAGGGATCGATAATTGCTGGATTCAATCCTGTGACAATAAGCATCTTCGCCCTTCTTCTACATCGTGAACGGCTGGAAAGAAGATGGATGTACTCAGGGTTTGCAATAAGTTTCGTGGGGGTTCTTTTTGTTGTTGGAATTCAGGCATTGATTGACTTTCAACCTGAACATCTACTAGGTAACATCATCATTCTGGGAGCAATGTGTATTTGGGGATTGTACTCTTCTATTGCTAAACAATCAATGAAGACAATGACTCCATTAGAGGCCAATACAGGAGCAGCAATTGTTGGATTGTTTCTCTTTGGAATTGGATCCCTCTTTGAAAGGAGTTGGACACTAACAATCTACACCAATATTGATTTCTGGTGGAATGTGTTCTTCCTCGGAGCTTTCACTACAGTCATCGGTTTCCTCTTCTTCTTCATCGGAATCGAAAAGCTTGGGGCATCAAAGACTGGAGGTTTCATCAATTTCGTTCCAGTGTTTGGAACAACTCTCTCATTCCTAATTCTTGCTGAAACTATTTACTGGACATTCATGCTAGGATTGATACTTGTAATCATCGGAGTTTTGATAATCAATTATCCCATCAAGAAAGATGATGATGATGAACAGATAGCTCTGAAAGAATTGCATGCGTAAAGGGTAAAAGCACTCATGATGAAAGTGCAAATTGACTAGCTTAGGTTAGGTCACGCTTGGTGAATAAGTTTGGCTGAGAGAAATCCGATAGATACAATCTACGATAGACCAAGAGTGTTGCGGTTCATTGGACTGACACAGATGCTCTTTGGACTAATCGGAGTCATTGCAACCATTGGTCTGTTATTTGCAACTTTTATTGGAGGGGTATTGCTTACAGATACAGGACTTCTATACAGCCTGCTCATCTTTGTAGGTATCGCGATACCTGGATTAGTTATCGGAAACTATGTTGATGATCTAAGACGAAGTGCAGTGGCGGCCCAGATATTTTACAGTCTACTTGCTGTGATAATTACAGGACTGTTCCTGCTAGTCTACGGGATAGAATATCAGTGGGTATTTCCATGGTTGAATACCTCGTTTAATCTATACATCGGCAACTTAGCTGTTTCAATTCTCAGTTTGCAGTTAGTATTCGCAGCTTACCTTGTTGCTAAATGGAAGACAGTAGCTCCACCTGCTGGAGCTAAGATCGAGAGAGACAAGATTAGAGCTAGGCTCATCGAACGCGGTGAGATTCCATCTCCATTATCACCCCTTCTTCTTGGACCTGATGGACACACTGAGTTGACCCATGATGAAGGACGCAGATTGTTAGATGTTAGAAGGGTTACAACGAAAGAGGGTATGGCGATACTATGTTCAAACTGTGGTGGTGCAACACCTCTCACAAAAGTAGAGAGCGACAACACTCTACACTGTGATTATTGTGGTGTGCATCTCGCCGTCAGTAGTGTCTTTGTCCCTTGCGAGAATCATCCAGAGTACCTTGCTGCCACAAGCTGTGC
>DAOWDY010000231.1 GCA_030638785.1 Candidatus Thorarchaeota archaeon | reverse complement strand
GGGTGAGAGCGTGGTTCTCTCTTCAGGGGTCAGTGAATCAAGAAACTCGTATATCTTGGCTTCAAAGGTCTCGAAATCCTTCTCTTGGACATAGAGGTCGGCTATTCTTCCCATCCCTGCTAGCCTCAGCTCGGAATCATCTTTTCGAGCTGGGACACGATAATGGGCTCCTCCATAAGCCTCTACAAGGTCATGGACGATGTTAGCGCCACTTGTGATGATGACATCAATGTATCTTTCTCTAACAAGATGTGTGATAATCTGTCTGAGACCTCCTGGAACCATGGGACCAGACATGGATAGATATGTCAGATAATCGGGGTCTCTAAACATCTTGGATACGATCATCGTTGCTCGTCCCAGTCTTCCTGCACCAAGCACGCCAACAGCATTCATAGCTTGGACAAGACCAGACACAGATTTGATTTCGACTGGGTCGATATGTGATACTCTGTCCATTGTTGTCACCAGACACTCGTCCGGAGAATTATGGAGATAAATCATTCGTAGGAGTACATAAGATAAAGTTAGGATAAAACTCTGAGGACTAGGAAAGTGAGTGAAAGAAAATCACACACATCCAAAAACTGGAAGGAGATGCAAATCTCTCTCAAGAAGTCTTTACTCTCCGGAAAGAAACTGTCATCAGGTTCTAGAGAGTCCGCGGCCGTTCACCACGCTCAATTGAGTCTTTCTGATTTTGGTGACAAAATCAAATTGGATGATAATGACCCTGCCGTGGTAAGAACTGTGGAAACGCTCTCTGTGGCTGGGATAGATGGACCAGCTCAAACACAGGAGAAAGAGGCCAGGTCTATAGGAGGGATCCCATCTCGATGATGATAGACAATGCTCTTGCTAATTTTTGTATTTCATTTGAAATGCGAAGAGGTGGCGACACTGGCAAGAGAGGGACGGAACACAGAAGTTTCAATATAGAAACAGGTCAGAAATCATTCTGTGGAGAAAATAGGACCTGTGCGAGTCCGAAGCGCTTTGGGAGGGCTTGAACCGGGCCCGCACAGAAAAGTACTACGTAAATGTAGGACCACTAATGGGTTCAGGGTTTCGTATAGTAAGAGTATGCTCTTGAGAACATCTGCAACATGGAGAGAGAGCCGAAAGTAATCACATGCCTTCCTAGTACCATAGGCTTAAACAGCAGGTGTGCGTCTGTTCCAAGTATGCAGACGCTCATGGTGACTATGACCGTCATGATCTTTGTCACGGCGATGTTCATCCAAACACTCTGGATGTTCATTGGTCGGAGAGGAAGGGACAGCTATCTAAGAGATATAGGAAACTTTCGAAAACCTGAATCATCATTATCCCGATACTACAACTGGCGGGTTGATAGCATACGCAATGCGATTATTGACGGTGCTATTTTCGATATACTTCTGCTCCTGAATCTGATTGTATTGATTCTCATGACATTGGAAATATATCAGATTCCTGATGTCGCAGTGTATGTTGTGTTTGTCATGGTCTTATCTTCAGCAAGTACTATCCAAGCAGCAAGCAGAATAAAGGGGTCCAAGGAGATAGAAGCGAATATAGTTAAGCAAGTTGAAGAAGCGACCGACGCGATTGCAGCTGCACGTGAGATTGCTATATTTTTGGTTTCCGCAGGACCGGCCTCAGATGGTAGAATGTGGTTTGCGTTCTATCGAGTTGGACAAAGACAAGATCCAGTTGGATGGGCTGTAAGAGACGTACTGCTTGATCCCGAGTTGAAGAGCTATCAGGAAGGTGGCTTTACGCCGCCTCCAAAGGACCCAGATTCTACCGATAATGATGGCCCTGGAATTAGCTAATCGCCATTGTCAAAGATTGTGGGACCATTCGCAACTCTTATATTAAACACCTAGGGCGTCAACGAGAATCCATCTATACGAGGGATATTGTATGTCGGCAAGCGAAGTGAAGAAAGGAACTCGAGGTGTCGTGATAAGCTATCGTAGAGGTAAGCATCTACAGCACCCAAATCAAGTCATTCTCCTGTTCGATGAAATTAAGACTAGACCAGGAGCAGCCGCCCTCGTGGGAAAGAAAGTCAAATGGATTGCTGAGAACGAGAGGGAGTTCCTTGGAAAAGTTCTTGGGGCTCATGGCAATAGCGGTGCAGTTCGAGCCAAGTTTAGAACAAACCTTCCGGGTCAAGCAATTGGTACTCCAGTCTATCTTGAGTGATTTCACCAATTTTATCTGCTTATCATTGGATGATTATATGGCTTCAATGATGATCTTTGGCTAAATGAGGTGTTTAACCTTTGGTTGAATGCCTGTGATTTCTCATAGTTAATCAATAGAAGCCACATTATCGTATGCGAATGTATTATTCCATGAGGGCTTGCAATGATTCAGTGGGTAGTGTATCTCTTTGCTTACATGGCTGCAGGTATGAGCTTGAAGCTAGGAGACGACCTTCTGGACGAGTTGAATTATCCATCCCTTGCTTGGTTTCCATTAGGTGCCTCAGGAGTCCTATTTGGTCTGCTCATGGTGCAGAGCGAATGGGATCTGGTCCTTCTTACAGCCATTGTAGTCGGTGTACTTCTGTCAGGAAAGGTGAATAGAAGGGAATTCATCATTGGATTTGCTGCAATGGGTATTATTCTGGTGGTGATCGGCATCCCAGAAATAACAGGTATTCTTGATTGGCTTGCTCTTCTAATCATGTTATTCATGGCTTCAGTGTTAGATGAGAAAGGTAATGATTGGACTGATGAGAGTGTCAGTCCAAGAGCATCCAAGTTCTTCAAGTATAGATTTACCCTCAAAGTTAGTGCTCTTCTTCTAGCAATACCCTGGCCAGGATTCTTTCTTGTAGCAATAGGTCTCTGGGTATTTGATGCTGGATATGAAGCGGTTGGCTGGCTTACGCAACGTCTATCCGTGACAGCTCAATAGGTGCAAGGCTGCAGCACACATCTCTGAAGGTTGGATTGAGTCCAAGACGTTTAGCTAAATTGACTCCTTCTTGGCTAATGTATGCAACTCCGTTTACTCCGCTCTTCACTGCGTATTCATCAGTCTTAATCTTGTGTTCACCTATTGGACGAGCACAACCAAGTAACAGAGGGGTCTTCTCCATCCCGAGTCGAGCAATAGTAATAATCCTGCCAATCATCTCTGGTGACGGTGGTGATGAGTCAGCCATTGACGTACCACGCAGGGGACTCAAAGCAATAATCACAACTGCCTC
>DAOWDY010000043.1 GCA_030638785.1 Candidatus Thorarchaeota archaeon | reverse complement strand
TAGGACAATAGTGACTCCTGTCTCACTTGAATGTTTTGAATAAACAGATTGCGAACTCTAATTCTTGTATCCCAACACCTTTCTAATCAGAGTAGATGCTTTGCCTATTGTCCTTGCATGATATCTGACATTGCGGGGCATAATTGTAGCTAAAATGAGAGATTGTTTTCCTTGAGAGGCAATTTTCCTAAAGACTGCTTTTCCTTCGCTACAACGGACTGAGATATCCTTCAGATTTCCTAGACCTAACTCGTTTCGCATCCTCTCTACTGTGTCTGCCACATACCCAGACATAGCGGCTACAACATCAGGATGTGTTGTTGGTGCAACTGCAGAAGCGATGAGAAATCCGTCATCACGAGCCAAGACGGATGCTATGAAGCCTCCCTCTTTGTTTGTTTCTTCGAGAATTCTTGCCAATGCACTATAATCAGGTCGCTCCATCTGCATAGACACCATCCAGTGCGGCTATATCAATCACATCTCATGTCCCTATTAAATAATAGCTCAGTGTATAGTAGGAGCCTATAGGCATACAGTGACAGTAGGTTTTTAGGGTATTCTAGCATCTGATTTCCGTGGAGATGTCCCGATGCCTGCTGAGTATCGTTTCAAAGTAGTGATGTTAGGAGATGGTGCGGTAGGAAAAACCGCAATTACTACTCGATTTACTCAGGAGTTCTTTGACTCGGATTACAAACGAACCATCGGATCAGATTTTGCGATTAAGAAAATAGAGCTACCTGATATTGATACAAACGTGACGCTTCAAGTATGGGATCTCGCAGGACAACCACGGTTCGAGGTTGTACGTCAGGGTTTCTACAGAGGAGCCAGAGGCGGATTGCTTGTCTATGATGTCACGAGACGTCGTACATTTTTGAATATTCAAAACTGGAAAGAAGAGTGTTTCAAGAATGTAGATAGGGAGATGCCCCTCATTGTTGTAGCCAATAAGGTAGACCTTACAGATAGCAGAATCGTTTCAACAGAGGAAGGCGAATCTTGGGCTAAAGAACATGGACACCTGTACGTGGAATCAAGTGCACTTACTGGTGTGAATGTCGAAGAATCCTACGTATCTCTTTGCAGAACAATGATTGAGGATTCTCAAGCGCGATTATGAACTATCGGGATCTTTTGACTGGACCTTTCAGGAGTCCGAGTGCTTTCTTGCATTGCCAGTTCACATAGAATAGGCGTTTGTCTCTAAGTGATTCTTCGGAATGTTGAGCTCGGAGGGCTTCGAATTTTTGAATTAATTCCTCTCTACGGTTCAGTTCTGAATCAGTTTCAATTTCGCTGAGAAGGTCATTGAAAGGTGCGAGTATTGCTTCGAGTTGAGTGACCTCCCAACGAGTAATAGCACCAGTGCCATCAGATGTGATGAATTCGTATGTGTCAGGATACCATTCTATGCCGTCTATCTCACTTGGAGCTGAGCTTTCACCCTCGATGGTGTTTGTATCAAGTGACCAAACAAACAACTCTTTGTCAGCAGAACCAGATGCAAGGTATTTTCCATCATAGCTGAAAGATAGTGCTCTCACCTCATCGGTATGGCCTCGTAATGTTGCTTCAGGCTTCATTGTGTCGCTGGCATCCCATAATACAATGGTATTGTCGGCCGAACCGGAAGCAAGGCGTTTTCCATCACGAGAGAATCGTACTACCTGTACAGCTGTACGATGTTCCTCATGGCGCTTAAGGAGTTCACCAGTAGTTGCGTCCCACTCACAGATTGATGCATCAACTGATGATGATACTATTCGATTTCCCCTAGGATCCCAGTCACAGCTAACTACATAGAGTGAATGTCCTTTTAGCTGAGCAATCTGTTTGAGATTGTCAATATCCCAGATGATGAGAGAGGTATCTCCACTTCCGGAAACCAATCGTAATCCGTCCGGAGAGAATGCAAGAGCGAGAACAGGATATGTATGACCCTCCAGTGTAGCAATGGGGGTTCCATGTCTGATGTCCCAAAGCTTGACCACTCGGCCTACGCTCCCTGTTGCGATGATATCACCCTTAGGACTGAATGCAATTGATGTACATAGAACATCGTCCTGCATCCGTTGTATCTCATTACACTGCTGAGCATCATAAAGACGGATGGTACGATCTTGTTGAGCAGCCGCAACCATGCGACCTACCTTATTCATGGTGAATCTTCGTGTGATGTCGCCACCTACTGCAGCCTCTGGTTTGAGCGTTTTCCGCTTGAGAAACAATGAGAGTTCCCTAGATTCCATTCACAACACCGGCAGGTA
The DNA here is from genome assembly GCA_030638785.1 of Candidatus Thorarchaeota archaeon. GTDB lineage: Archaea > Asgardarchaeota > Thorarchaeia > Thorarchaeales > Thorarchaeaceae > MP5-2226. The sequence goes on along the minus strand of DAOWDY010000043.1, from coordinate 6,033 downwards.
ATAGTTCGTTTCACCCTTTGAAACATCTAAAAAGATTGTGAAAGCTGTAATCGACTATTTCTACTCGAAAGGCCAACCATTCTCTTCAGCAAAATCAATCAAAGTCTGTCTCAGATGTGCTTCAGCTGCATCTGCAACATTCGTGGCTCCCATAACTCGTGCAGAGTGAATGATAATCTTGCACAATCTTTTAGATACTTGATAATCGATGATTGTTGTTGTGCTTACTCCCAAGTCCTTTACCTCTGATTCTTCCAGTATAAAGACACCAGCGACAATATCGCCTTCCCTCCATACCTTCGATAGAATGTCCGAACACTGATTGCTTAACAGGTCAATCAACAAGTCAATATCGAGATTATGAATCACAAGTGAATTCACTTTGTACCCTCACGTTTCACACAGAACTCCTCAGAGTATACTGTGTTTAGCGATTTATGCTAGACCTCCAGCCTCCAATATCTTAATGGCAAGCTCTAGGAAGGATGCCTCTACATTCAGACCGGTCTTAGCTGAGGTTTCTATGAAAGAAGTGTGAGTTCCCATCTTGGCAATATCATCTGCCAGCTTTTGTCCTTCTTCGGTGGTCACTATGGTCTGCTGCATAACAGGATTATCCTTGAACTGATCACGCAGGTCGGTCTTGTTACCAATCAACACAACGGGTATCTTTTTCCCTGCATTTGTCCAGCATTCGTCAAGCCAAGTCTTTATGTTATCAAAGGATGAACGCTCGACAGTAGAATACACAGTAAGTGCGCCCTGAGCACCCTTATAGAAGGTTGAACGCACGCTCTTGAAATGCTCCTGGCCTGCAAGGTCCCAGATCTGAATGCTCACATCGTGACCGCCAGCAAGTTGCATCTTCTTCACTGCAAAGTCGGCACCTATCGTAATCATATATTGGGCCTTGAAACCTTCACCCATGTAAGTTCGTCTCAAACTTGTCTTACCCACAGAACCGTCACCCATGAGTACGACCTTAAAGAGCGCCGTGACCATTAATTACTATCCACCTGTATGTAGCGCGACCGCTGAAAGTTGGAGAGTTTCCACTGTTATTAAAGTTCTTTGTCACTATGCAGCGTTACTTTCGGGCATCACTCCGCCTTGGCAATGTACTTCCAGAAGGAAAAAGAACCAGAGAAAAGGTAACAATTCGTTGCGTCCTATGATTATGGTGACCTAGACTTAACTCCCGTCAGTATAGACACGACCTGAATGAGATGATAGTATTGGGACGTACCGCAAGAACATTTCGCAACGCAGTGGATATTGAAGAGGCAAAATGGAAACCCTTCAAACGCACTCTGAAACCCCCTCAGAGAGAAAACCTTGACCGAATTTTTGACTACGCAAGAAGCTGTGCGGATGCAGGTACCATGCTGGCCACTCCCAGAGTGACAGAAGTGGTCCTGATCTCGTCTATGATAGAGATGCTTCAGGAGATGGAAACCCTTCGAAGGAAGGTGTCAGATCTCGAGGATGAGAAGGGGCCTGTATGAAACAGACTGGTTGGCTGTTAGATGCCAGCGTAAACCATGAGCGGCGAGCGCTCACCCTGTGGATAAAGGTTGATGGGAAGACCCAGGGTTATACGTACTACAAGTTCCATCCACAGCTCTTCGTGAGCACAAGCGCACTTGACAATCAGGACTGGACAGAGAAGTCTCTGCTCAGGTCAGTACTGACGCATGAAGATGTGGTCAAGGTCGATATCGCACACAAGTTCACTCGAGTATATGATGAGGAATCAAGCCGGGTCCTCAGGGTATACACAGAGGTTGGTGTACAACATAGTGTGGCAAGAGACCTCGAACGGCTCCCAGATTCAATCGTGTTTCATGCGGACATAGACCCGGTACAGCAGTTCTTCATAGACAGTGAAATATTCCCCTTTGGACGAGTGGTATTCGAAACGAATAACGATGTAGTAACTCACATCGAGTGTATCGAGAGTAGGGAAGATGTGGAATATAACACTCCTGACCTTGAGGAGATGGGAATCGAGGTTCTGATTGATTCTGAAAGCCTATTCCCACAGCTCAGCGACCCCATTCATCATATTGAGGTATATAATCGAGGACAGGTCATTCGGATAGAACATGACAACGAACTAGAGATGTTGGTGGGTCTACAGAGGGAGGTAGAACGAATAGACCCAGATGTAATCGTCACTAGAGGTGGTGATGACCATCTCTTCAGGTACCTCTCATTAAGATCCAAGGTGAACGATGTAGCACTTGTGTTCTCGCGAAACGGAAACGCACTGCACGTCACTGAAAAGGAGCCGAACATCTTCTGGCAGTACAATCAGATTGCGTATAGATCGGGCAATCAAGTGATGTTCGACGGTCGATTACATATTGATAGGAGAGAGAGCCTCTATTACTCGCCATCAGGAATGGACGGGGTCATTGAGGGCTGTAGATTGGCATTTTCTAGGCCTCAGAGAGTTGCCAGGATGTCGATAGGTAGTGTGAACGCTGCAGTCCAGTATTATGCAGCACATCAGATGAACATCCTGATCCCTCCGGTGAAACGAAACCCAGAGTACCTCAAGTCGGTGAATGAACTGGCTACTATCGACAGAGGAGGACTAATCTTCCAACCCCGCCCGGGCATCTATGAGAATGTTGCCGAGGTAGACTTTGCATCAATGTATCCAACCCTGATGGTTACTCGCAATATCAGTCCTGAAACAATATGTACTCGGACCCAGTGTCCATACAACTACAGATATTGTGTAGATATCCCTGGCCTAAGCTTCCGAATCTGTAATCGACGACGAGGCATTGTTTCCAAGTCATTAGAGGTGGTAGTTCGCAAGAGAAACAAGTTCAAGGAATTGATTCTACGAGGGACTGACACAAAGAAGTACGCCCTCAAACAGAACACCCTCAAGGGAGTGCTTGTTTCCTGTTTTGGGTACTTGGGATTCAAGAATGCGAAATTTGGAAGAGTGGAGGCACATACTGCGGTCTGTGCTTTTGCACGTGAAGTTTTACTAAGAACGCAGGAGATTGGAGAGGATATGGGTCTCGATACCATTCATGGCATCGTTGACTCTCTCTGGGTCAGTTCCAAAGAGAATCTGAGTTACAAGAAGCTGCAGGAATTCTGTGAGAGAGTAAGTGAGGCAGTTGACATCGATATGTCGCTCAAGGGAATCTACAAGTGGATGGTGGTCCCTTCATCAAGGTTGCATCCAGCAATAGCCCCTCTGAATCGCTATTTTGGCGTGTATAAGAACGGGGGAATCAAGACTAGGGGAATAGAAACTCGACGACGGGATACTTGTTTTTATGTGGGGGACTGTCAGAAAGAGATGCTCAAGGTTCTGGCTCGTGCCAATAACAAGAGGGAGTTCATTGAGAGAATTCCTGAAACCTATGCAGTCTGTCAGGATTTCGTGGAGAAGCTCATGGAAGGTGATGTGGACCTGAGAGACCTAGTGCTGCATACACGTCTCACTCGAAACCCAGATGAATACCGAGTGACTTCAAGAGCGGCTATAGTTGCCAGACAACTCGTGAAGGCGGGAAAGAATCTTCATGCAGGACAGAGAGTGAAGTATGTGATGGTGGATTCAGACTCGCCGAGCCCATTCAGACGCGTAAAGGCATTGGAACTGTTTGATGAAACGACAAAATATGATCCTCAGGCCTATGCTATTCTGTGTGAGAGAGCGTTTGAGAACCTGATACCTGCCCAGCATCTAAATGATTCACTAGATAGATCCGATAGAAGATATGTGACCTGCAAATTAGAGTGACCAGTCTATTCTGTCACAGCACGAGCTTGCATAACAATACGAGGCTTTAGTTCACGGATAGGAATCCCAGTTGCTTTGGACACTTTCACGATGTCGTCAGCCTCTGGTTTGATATTCACAATACTTCCATCTGCACCTCGAGAAACCTTCACTCTCACCATGTATTCTACGTCATCAATATCCATGCTGCAGACAACTGTTTCTCTAGCTACCTTGAGTCGACTCCATTCAGTGTAGCGAATACCCAGTGTTCCAAGATGGCGAATCATGATTTCTGCCACGCTCTTGAGTCCAGCCTTCGCTGCGATAACTTTCACAACAAAGCAGGGACGGTTCTTCTTACCATAAGCTGGTATCATGACCACATCATATGCAAGACCTTCTGATAGGAGGACATCAAAGAGGGCACCCATCACCTCTCCATCAGCATCATCCACATTTGCTTCAATTACAATAACTTCATCGGCATTCCAGTCATCAAGCATCTCAGCTCGCTCCTCTGGTATCTTCTTGGTCTTCTTGGGGGTCGAGGTCTTTGGTTTTTCTTCTTTCTTTGAAGGCCGAGCCTTTTTAGGCGCCTCGGGTTTCTTCCCGGGTTTATCTGTAATTTCTAATACCCCTAAGGATATTTTCAGAACATTTTCAATCTCACCAAGGTCTCGCAAACCAAATCCAAGACCTTGTTTTTCTAGAATGAATTCATCTGCAGATTCAACAAACTCATCAACCATTGTTACAAGAAGCGCAGCGCCAGTAGGTGTCAGAACTTCTGTTTTTGCTTCACCAGTGTGTATTGGCATATCATGCTCCACAATGATTTCAGATACAGCTGGTACAGGTACCTCAAGTTCTCCATGCTCAGTGTTGATTGTACCACTTCCCACGGCAACTTTTGTACATAGGATCTTTGCTTCACCTAAGAAACCAGCCTTTTCTAATAGGTAAGCAGCTCCAACAATATCAAGAATTGTGTCTACTGAGCCAGTTTCATGGAGTTGAAGCTCGTTTATCGGTTTGTTGTGTGCTCTTGATTCAGCTTGAAGAATTGCATTCAAAGCATCTTTGGCAAACTTGGTAGCTTTCTTTGATATTTCAAGTTCTTCAGACACAGAGTCTATGATACCAAGCAAAGACTCGGGACTAAATCGAACTCCTTTATCCATCGTGACTTCAAGTCTCTTTCCAGAAAGACCACTGCGTGATTCTTGATTTATCCTGACTCTTAGGGAGGGGTCATATATGAGAAGACTCGCAGCTACTGGAACAATGGCTTCATCATCACCAATCAAATCAATGAGGGCTGAGAGAATCATATCACCTGAAGCACCGGCTGTCCCAGCATCTATCAAAATGGTCTTACTCAACAATTCAAACTCCGACTACCTTACCTAATCAATCGACGCTCAAACCCCTTTTCTTTCTTTCGAGCATGGATTACATGATGAATACTATCTATTTCTATTTAGATTCATATCGCCACTGGTCGAAAATTGCCATGTACATGCACTCTTGTGGGCTTATCCACATCTCGGAGGAATCAAAGGATGCATCTGTCATATCGACAGGAGCATTCCGGATCAATGCGGCAGGAATGGATTCATCAGATTCCCCCATAACTGCAGTACATGCAGATGCAAGATTGTCAGCTATGGCACGTCGGGTGATTCTAAGTTCGTTACCAAAAAGGTCGATCCGACCTCGATCGTCAGCAACTGGACTAAATCCCGCTACTGCAAGAGCCATTCCAATGTTCCCAAGACGTAGAGGTTGCGTGCGACTATCAATAATCAGAACTCCAATGTTTTTCCCTAACTTCTGACGAACCGCATTTCTTATCCTTTCTGCACTTTTTCGGGAATCTTTTGGGAGAAGTGATGCATAGCCTTGTGGAATATTAGACTTGTCAACACCTGCATTTGCCATTAGAGTGTTATTCTTGATTGTGAGTAGAACATGGGGTATCCCACCGAGAATCTCGTCAGCTTCATCCACCACAAGCTGTGCCACCTCAGGGATCATCATATGCTTAGCGGCAAGTTCAGATGCTTCTTGGGAAACGGTGACTTCTGAAAGTTTGATCACCTGCCCCTCAGTAGTCCCCAAGGGGGTTTCTGCTATTCCAAGGATGTCCTTATCATCAATTGAAAATCCAGTCTCAGAGAGACCTTCTAGCACAACTTCTAGAAAATCATCTGCTTGAGTGATGAGTCGAGTTTTGATTGGAATCACTTGCATTCTTCTCACTCAGTTTCTTGAAC
>DAOWDY010000061.1 GCA_030638785.1 Candidatus Thorarchaeota archaeon | reverse complement strand
CATCACACCTCTCTCGATTCATTGGTCTGTATTCTCGACTACTGGCCTATATGGGGTCAAGATATGTTGTAGGACAAGAAGACCTCACAATAGCCATAGACCTGTTGGACCATGTAACATCGACCACAAAGTGGTGGGTGATGGGTCGGAGACAACCAGTCATTGTACTAAAGCCTAGAATCAAGGATCCAAGAGAGTTCATGAGGTCCATTTCAAATGTCACTATAGGTGGAGGAACACAAAATCGAATAACCACTGCTTCAGACAAGCTAGCAAGGTTTCTAGATGAACAGGGTGTTGCCGAATCACCTCTTAGGGCGAGGTTATGCCAATCCCTAGTATCAGTATGGTCCCTGTTGAGTGCCTTTCTCTGCCGAAGTGAAGGGCGAAATACCACAAATGAAGAGGACTTCGAACGCGCGTATGATGTAGCCCGTATTTTGTTGTTCTACGTAAGTCAAGATGATTTCAGAGCGCTTGTATCAAGTCGACAATTAGCCACCAGTACAAGGTTGCTAAATGCAGCCAAAGTTGCAATCTCTCCTGGATTCGAACGACAAATCTGCTCGTCAGTTGCAGCTCAATTAGAGGAAGAACAAGGTGATTTCCTAACAACAATCATGCCATCAAACCCAAGTGCATCTCGTTCAGTATTGACCAATTCACTTCGCCTCTTAGCACAGCTTCAGGGTGCTGAGAAGAACCAGAATCGACTTGAGGAAGATGATTATGAGGCTTTCACGCTTGACTCCATGAAGCAGCTAGAAAGCATGGGTATCTCCCCTGAGAGTCTGGATAATGAAGAATCTGTCATTCTGCTCTTCAAGAAGATGACCCCTGCAGATGGACTCAATGAACAATTGTCCTCTTTGATACGTCGTCTGGAAGGATATATTGTAGATGCGGCCGGAAATCGTGATTTCTTACTACAACATGCACGTCTTGTTCCCAGACTGTTAGCTTTGCTGCTACTTGTTTCGTCTGGAACAAAAAATATACCAGGGCAACTCACAGATTCTGATGTCAAGAGAGGTCTTATTCTTCTGGATGGCCTACTTAATGGGTAGATTCACCCTTCTTGTTCGGGTCCTCTATCAAAATACGTGCATCGACAACTAGTGCTCCTTTACCCTTTTCTAGAAGAGCGACAGGATTGCAATCCAATTCATTGATCTCTGGATTCTCTGAAATCATCTTGGATACAGCAAGTATCACTTCAACAAGCGCATCTACATCTCTGGGTCCCTGTCCTCGAACACCTTCGAGAATCTTTGCAGCCTTGATTTCATGCACCATTTCATAAGCATCAGCTTTGGTGAGAGGAATTAACCTGAATGTGACATCCTTTAGAACTTCCACAAAGATTCCTCCGAGTCCAAACATGATTGCATGGGAAAATTGAGGATCTTTAATCACCCCAATTATGACTTCAGTACCCATCTCTGCGAACTCTGTGATGAAGACACCTCTGCTAAGGTCAACATCATGACCTTGTTCTTCACCATACTTCTTTGCATTCTTCATAATCTCGTCGAAGGCCTTTCGCACATCATCCTCATTTTTGAGGTTGAGTTTGACTCCTCCTGCATCTGATTTGTGAAGAACATCCTTAGATAGGATCTTCAGAACGACCGGATATCCTACATTGGCTGATTCTACAACTGCTTCATCAGCAGTAGCTGCTGTTGCATAGGCTGGAATTGGTATGCCATATGCCTTCATGATGTCTTTTGCTTCATGCTCTAAGACAAAGGTTCGTCCCTCCGACAGAGCAGTTTCAAATATCTTCTTGGCCAATTTCATCAGATGTCAGTCCTCTAGCCTGTGAGTACAGGTGTCTCTTATTTATGGTTTGCCGAGTTCACTGTCTTCTTGAACTCTTTGCCATACTTGACTTCGCCATATTGTGCAAGTGCTTTTGCTGCGATGGCTCCCTTTTCGCCTGTTGCGTATGTCGGAACTCCCATGAGTTCCATGACTTCTCCGGCTTTTGTAGTAAAAGCACCTCCCATAGAGATGACAATGAAGGGCTTGCCGGATTGTCTTGAGTGGTATGCGACACGATTGGTTATCTCCATTCCTAAGGACGGGGTTTGAAGTAAAACTCCGACAATGAATAAATCATACTCGTCACTGGCTATTGCTTCCTCGAATACCACATCATATCGATCTGACCCAGAGTCTCCCACTACGTCGCAGGGATTCCCCCACGCACAGTACGCAGGCAGTCTATGCTCGAATCTTGCGTCCAACTCTGGAGATGGGTGTGGTTGAGCAAGGCCAGCTGCTTCTATGGCGTCTGTGGTCACAACACCAAGACCGCCTCCATTGGTTACCATTAGGACACGATCCCCTCTTGCTGGTGGTTGCATTGCAAGCGCCTTTGCCATGTCAAACATCTGTTCGAAGTTATCTGGTCTGATGATGCCTGCCTGTCGATAGGCAGCATCTGCAACATTGTCCGAACCTGCAAGTGAACCAGTATGAGACATAGATGCTTCTTTGGCTCTTGAACCTCTTCCGGACTTGACTACCAAGACCGGTTTGTCTGGTGTGATCCGTTTCGCGGTTTCAAAGAACGTTCGGCCTTTACCTTCGTCGTATCCTTCAACATAGTAACAGATCACTTGCGTGGTTGAGTCCTCTCCCAGATAGCATAGCAAATCTGTGTCAGATACATCCGACTTGTTCCCGAGAGACACGATCTTACTAATTCCAAGACCCATTTCAGAGGTCCAATCGGCAATCGCTGCTGCAAATGCACCTGATTGAGAAACTAGAGAAATATTAGCTATATTGCTTGGTTTTGGACGCCCACATCGATATTCGGGTAAAAAGAAGGTGTCTACATGAGAATGTGTATCAATTACTCCCACACAGTTTGGTCCAATTATCCTGATTCCGTTCTTGCGACCAATCTCGACGAGTTCGTCTTCTAGTTCTGCACCTCTAGGACCCGTTTCTGAAAACCCGCCAGAAACCACAATTGCTGCACCTACGCCCTTTGCAGCAATATCTTCGAAGACTCTTGGGGTTATCCTTGCAGGAACTGCCACAACCACCATATCAACGGGTTCTGGGATGTCTTGCAAGGTGGGGAAGCAGGGAATACCCAAGACATTGGTGTATTTTGGATTGACCGCGTATACTTTCCCTTCATACATTGGCTTGAGAAAGTTCTGAACGATGGCCTGACCAACACTATTGGGGCTTGTTGAAGCACCATATATCGCCACGCTCTTCGCATTAAAGAAAGTGTCAATGCCTACTAGATTTCCAGAAGATGTCAATCTAATCACCTTAGGATATTCCCACGGGCTACGAACTTTTTCGCACAAAGCATGTACTTGTAGCTTGCCATAGAGCATCTTGATTCCAACTACATCACAATATTCAAACAGGCCTGCTGATAGAATCAGTTGTGACCTTCGATATCATTTCCGATGGAACAGCTCTCCTTGATGGACCATATAGTGAGTTCGAGGAGTGGATGACACAGGGGCTTAATGCTAGACGGAAAGTCTTCGGTGACGACCTGTTCTGTTTCAGTCCTACTGGTTATCCTTACAAGATCGAAGACCATCAACATTCGAACAAACACAACTTTGCATCACTTAGCGTAACAGGAAATGCATGTTCGCTCCACTGCGAGCACTGTGATGGAAAACTACTTCGTGGAATGAAAGGAGTCCCAACTCCTGAAGAGCTGCTTCAGGCATGCCAAGAGGTCAAGGACCGAGGTGGGGAAGGAGTTCTCATCAGCGGAGGTTCAGATGCGCAGGGACATGTTCCT